>NZ_JBKVNQ010000009.1:0-52993 GCF_046967715.1 Hominisplanchenecus sp. | reverse complement strand
TTCAAAACCAATTCGCAGACTTTGTTGCATCCGTCGACAAATCAAAATAATACAAAGTTTGCTCATATATTCATATGATAAAAAATGCAATATAATATGTAAATATATAAAAATTCACACAATAAAAGTAACGTTTTGCAAAATAAAGCAACAAATAGCTTGAAAGAAAAGAGAAGGATTGATATAATGCACATGGGTATTAATACCCAAGGTGCTACTTCACAATTGACGTGAATGGCGGTTTGCTTTTTACGGAGAGTTTATAGCTTCGATTACATAGATTACTTAATCAGAAAATATGTATGGAGGAACTCGCTTATGCTAACAATCGGTGACTTGATTGCAGTAATTAGTCTCTGCTTAACCAGTTTTGGTCTTGGCTATACGATTGGTGCGAATAGCAATAAGACCGAAAAAAAATAACCGCCCCAGTCTGCAAACTAAGCGGTTATTTTTAACCTAATAAACATCAGGCGAACCGTCATGGTAGCACCTTTTTGTATTTAAATATGAACTGTCTGTATCATAGCACAAAACGACTTTTGTGTCAAATTATCAGCAGAATCTTAAGCGGCTATTATAAGCGATTCATCAGATCTTTCTGATTACAACAGATGTCCCGTTTGCAATGACTCCGATCACATTATTGGAAAATATGTTGTAATCAATATCAATGCCAATGACTGCATTTCCACCCAATGCAGCTGATTTTTTGATCAGTTTATCCATGGCAGCGTGCCTTGCTGTCTCGAGCTTTTCCTCGAATATCCCGGATTGCACGCCAAAGAAATCAGCAAATGAAGAAGTAAATTCTGAAAGAAATCCGGTGCCAAGAACTACTTCGCCGGCGACAATCCCCAGGTAAGATACGATTTCATAACCTTCAAACTGAAATCCGGTTGTTACCATGTGGTGTTTTTCGCGATAATCCAGCTCTTTTTTTTCGTTTTCCGCCCGTTGTATTTCTTCCTTTTTTGCACGACTGTACCATAATTTTTCATCATAATCCGGATTGCCATATCGATAACCTGCACGCATCGCTTCGATAATCTGAGGCAATTCTGTTGGAACGATCTGGCTTAACTCTTCATCTGATAACAGTTGAACCATTTCATTTCCACAATAATCGCAGTTTTCTGCAAGATGATTGGTTTCTCTGCAATTTCCGCAGTGTTTGCAGCATAAAATCATAAGCGTTCCTCCTAGCGTATGTATTTTCAAAGCGGTAAGCTCTTAAGTTAATATCATTGTAATAGGAAGCTGCCATTTGTACAATGTTTTTCTTTGGTGAACAGGAACCGAACCTGTTATTCTCTGGTGAAATATGTGTTTTCAAGCAGAATTTACCGGATTTGCAGGATTCCTCTCATAACTTTACAGGATTCCGCTTATAACTTTCTTGTGAGAAAAACCACTTCGTGTTAAAATATCAGAAGACATTTCACGAAAATACAACAAGAGGGGGTGGCGGCGTGACGAACTTTGATTTCCTGAAGGATATTCCGCAGTTTGCAGCGTTTGCGGATGTTGCGGTGGCGGCGGAAAAGATCCTGATGATTGACCCGGAGGCGAGCGTGATGAACTGCCGGCGGGCGATGGAATTTGCCGTCAAATGGATGTATTCGGTTGACGATATGCTGGTGATGCCATATCAGGACAAGCTGGTCAGTCTGCTGAATACGGAAGAGTTTAAAGGAATTGTGGATGCAGACATTTTGCGGAGAATGGATTTTATTCGCAGGGTGGCAAATCAGGTGGCACATACGGGAAGAAAGCTGACGCTGGATCAGGCGAAGCTGTGCCTTGAGAATCTTTATATATTTCTGGATTTTGTAGCTTATTGTTATGCGGATGATTATCAGGAGGGGCAGTTTGATGCAGGTCTTCCGGAGCAGAATCAGGAGATCCTGGCAGCGGAGACAGCCTTTCCGGATATTGATCTGGAGGCTTTGATCGCAGAAAATAAAGCATTGAAGGCAGAACTGACTTCCAGGCGTGAGGAGCAGAAGCAGACGTATGTTCCGAAGCCGCTGGAGCTGTCGGAGTATGCAACCCGCAAACAATATATCGATACGATGCTGATTGATGCCGGATGGATGGAAGGAAAGAACTGGCTGAATGAAGTCGAAGTCTATGGCATGCCCAATAAATCAGGCAGCGGTTTTGCGGATTATGTGCTTTATGACGATGCACACCGGCCGCTGGCGGTGATCGAAGCGAAAAAGACCTGTGCAGATGTGGCGAGCGGACGGCAGCAGGCAGAGTTATATGCGGATTCTCTGGAGCGGCAGTATGGACGCAGACCGGTCATTTTCCTTACGAACGGATTTGAGACGAGGATTGTGGACGGACAGTATCCGGAGCGGCAGGTTTCCTGCATTTATTCCAGAAGAGATCTCGAAAAATGGTTTAATTTAAAAACCATGCGGGGCGACCTTGGCAGTGTCCGGATTGATAAAAAAATCGCCGGAAGGTATTATCAGGAAGAGGCGATCAAGGCAGTATGCGAGAGCTTTGATAAAAAGAACAGAAGAAAAGCACTGCTTGTCATGGCGACTGGATCGGGAAAGACAAGGACGGTGATCGCACTTTGTGATGTGCTTCTGCAAAACGGCTGGGTGAAAAATATTTTGTTTCTTGCGGACCGCACTTCCCTTGTCACACAGGCAAAACGAAGCTTTGTCAATATGCTGCCGGATCTTTCGGTGGCAAATCTGTGTGAGGAGAAAAGCAATCTGCATGCACACTGTATTTTTTCGACTTATCAGACGATGATCAACTGCATTGATGCCACACGGGACGAAGACGGAAAATTATTTACGAGCGGCCATTTTGACCTTGTGATCTGTGACGAGGCACATCGTTCGATCTACAATAAATACAAAGACATTTTCACATATTTTGATGCACCGCTTGTTGGTCTTACTGCGACGCCGAAAGATGAGATCGATAAAAATACCTACAGCATTTTTGAGCTGGAGAAGGGCGTGCCGACTTACGGTTATGAGCTGGCACAGGCGGTAAAAGACGGTTATCTGGTGGATTTCCTTTCGGTGGAAACAAAGCTGAAATTTCTGGAAGAGGGCATTGCGTACGATGAGCTTTCGGACGAAGATAAAGAAGCATACGAGAACACCTTTGTGGATGAAAACGGACAGGTTGTGGAGCGGATCCAGTCCTCAGCACTGAATACCTGGATTTTCAATGACGATACGATCAGACAGGTGCTGGACATTCTGATGACACATGGAATCCATACAGACTACGGAGAAAAGCTCGGCAAGACGATTATTTTTGCGAAAAATCATGCTCATGCGGAAAAAATATTTGAGGTGTTCAATAAAGAATATTCACATCTGCCGGGTTATGCAAAAGTGATCAACAATCGTATCAGCCATTCCCAGAGCCTGATCGATCAGTTTTCGGAGCCGGATAAACTGCCGCAGATCGCCATTTCCGTTGATATGCTGGATACGGGAATCGATGTGCCGGAAATTTTAAATCTGGTCTTTTTTAAAAAGGTAATGAGCAAGGCAAAATTCTGGCAGATGATCGGGCGGGGGACAAGGCTTTGCCCGGGACTTTTGGATGGTGAGGATAAGCAGAAATTCTATATTTTTGATTTCTGTGGGAATTTCGAGTTTTTCCGGATGCAGAAGGGAAAAGAGACAGCAGTCCGGCTGCCTTTGCAGAGTGCGATTTTTAACCTGAAATTTCAGATTTCGTATAAATTGCAGGATTTACAATATCAGACAGAAAGACTGATTGCCTATCGCAAAAACCTGGTTGAGAGTATGCAGGGAAAAGTACAGGAACTGAGCCGGGATAATTTTGCGGTGCGTCAGCATTTGAAATATGTGGAATATTATTCCAATCCGGAGAATTATCAGAATATCCGTTACGAGGATACGCTGACCGTTCAGGAGGAGGTTGCACCGCTGATCATGCCGGATCAGGAAGAGGCGTCCGCCGTTCGTTTTGACGCACTGCTCTATGGGATTGAGCTTGCTTATCTGATGGGAAATAAATATGGAAAAGCGAGAAAGGATCTTCTGAAAAAGGTGCGTGCGGTGGCAGGTGTTGCCAATATTCCGCAGATCAAAGCACAGGAAAAACTGCTGAATCAGATCCTGCACACGGATTATCTGGAGACGGCCGGTGTGGATGAATTTGAACATATCCGTGAAAATCTGCGGGAACTGATCAAATATATCAAAGAAAAAGAAGGAAAGCGGTATGATACCGATTTTGCGGATGAACTTCTGGCGATGGAATGGAAAGAGTCGGAGCTGGAAAATGATGACCTGAAAAATTATAAAGCGAAAGCAGAATATTATGTCCGTAGGCATCAGGATAATGAGGCGATTGCCAGGCTGAAGAATAATCAGCCGCTGACAGCGGCGGATGTACAGCTTCTGGAAGAGATCCTCTGGGGAGAACTGGGGACAAAAGAAGAGTATGAGACGGAGTACGGGCAGAAGCCGCTCGGAGAATTTGTCCGTGAAATTGTCGGCTTGGATATGAACGCTGCAAAAGAAGCATTTTCAGAATATCTGGATGAAAACAGCCTGGACAGCAGGCAGATTTATTTCGTAAATCAGATCGTGGAATACATTGTGCAAAATGGCATGATGAAAGATCTGTCGGTGCTTCAGGAGGCACCATTTACGGATCAGGGAAGTGTCGTGGACATTTTTACGGATCTGAACGTATGGATGGGAATCCGGAAAGTGATCGACCAGATCAATGCAAATGCAGCAGCAGCTTAGGAGATAAATAAACTATGAATTTTTTTGATTACATAAAGAACGAGTCGTTTTTTAAACCGCTTACGTTTAAGTACCGCAGGATTTATTATGACTGTATCCGGATTTTGATCGACCGTTCGAAGGAACTTCCGGTTCTCTACGAGTCGGATGCAAAGGACAGTATCACGCTGTATCTGAAAAACGAAGAGATTCAGCGACTGATCGAAGAAGCGGATGATGAGAATGAGGCGGTGCAGCTTCAGGCGGCTGAGATTCTGGCCATTTTCCGTGAATGTGGATGGATCAAGCCACGGCAGATCGGACGCAGCGGAGAATATGTTGTAAATCTTTCGACAGACTGTCGACGAATGATGGATTTTCTGGACAAACTGACTGAAAAGAAAACAGAAGGTACGATGTCAAACCGTATTCTCTCAATGTATGAGATCATGAAATCCGCATCGGAAGAAGGCTCGGTGCGAAAAGAACGTCCGTACTCAAACATTCTGGTGCCGATGATGGAAAATGAAACCGAGCTTCGCAATGAGCTGGCTGATTTAAAAGACAGTATATCAGATATCATGAAAACAGTCATCGAATTTCAGGACATGAACAGTTTCGGGCAGTTCATTATGAAAAATGAAATGTTGGACCGGTTCTTCAGTGAATATTTCTTCGTAAAAAACAACGGACTGATCCCTACCCAGCTTTCTTTCATCCGTGACCGGATCGAGGATCTGCGTTATGGGGATATGTATGAGAAAATGGTCGAAGAATGTGGAAAACGTCTGCGTTGCCCGAAAGAGCAGGCAATTTCCCGTGTGGATCGTTACATGGCGGAACTCCAGTATTTCCTGAGTGTGGAATACGAAGAAAATATGGAACTGATTGATACTCGCATCAACAGTTATTATAATCTGGCAAATACGAGGATTATGCAGATGGCGAGCAGCCGTGTCAGACTGGAGAATCTTCTCGGCGATTTCCTGGACCGTGTTTCCAGGATTTCAAAAGAAGAGCAGGATGCGGCGATGGAAAAAGTGGAAAAATGCACTTGTGTTATCAACCAGAAATACGTTGGTTACAAATCATTCGAGCAGAATCGGCGTATCCGCAACGAAGGTCAGAATATCGCATTAAACACCAATGCGATGTCGGAAGAAGAGATGCAGAAACGGACGGAGAATCTGTTCCGCAGTGCACCGAACCGATATGCTCCGGCCCGTGTCGGAGCATATCTGGATGAGGCACTTGGATTGGATGTGAGCATGGAGCTGAAAGAAAAGGGTGTGCAGACAAAAGAAGAGGCACTGATGATCGCAGCGGCGATGCTTTATGCGAAAAATGCAGAATTTCCATACGAAGTTCGTATCAAGGACGAAAAAGTGAGCACGAAAATTGCCGATATCAGTAATGTGGTGATCTCGAGAAAATAAAGATGTCAGAATTGTGGATCACAGGGTACGAAAATATTCACAGGGCATCTTTTTGAACGCGGAGAAGCGGATTGTGAATGTCCGCTTTACAAATACAATGAGGTAAATTTATATGCAGGATTTAAGTTTTATAAGCAATATGAGCGACGAGGATGCGTATCTGTTCAAACGCTGTGTGCGGCGGCTTCTGGATACGACATTTCTTGTAAAAGACAAAGAAGAAAAGCTCTATCAGTTTGTGGCCTCCGAATCCAACCGTTACGACATGAACCAGTATCTGGCAGTGATCGGCTACAAAGTGGTTGTAGAAGAACAGATGGGTGTGGCGATGCTGCAGCCAAATGATGATGATAAAGAAACAGTCGGACTGAAACGTCTTAATCTCTATCATTTTGACCAGAGACATATGAAGCTGCTGCTGGTGCTGTGGCTTTTATTTCTGGAACGGATGGGATATGAAGAGGCAGTCTATGTGACGGTCGGTGAGATTATCGACAAATGCAGGCTTTATGATATTGAGTTGACGCCGGTCGAGTTTAAAAAGGCATATGCGACCTTCCGCAGGTTCTGCCTGATCGATTACAGTGACGATATCACAAAAGAGGACGGGGCTGTGCGTCTTTATCCTTCTTTGCAGTTCTGTCTGGATATCGGACAGCTCAGGCAGGTGATGGCAGAATTTGTGGAACAGGAAGATTTCGAGGCAGCGGATATGGCAGACCTGGAAGAGGCAGAAAGTGAGGAGAGCGATGAGTAAAATAGTTTTACGCAATGTACAGCTGATCAACTGGTATGGATTTACCAACACGGTCGTTCCGGTTGCAGAAAATCTCACCCTGATCTCCGGAGAAAATGAGTGCGGAAAATCGACGATCCTCGATGCCATCAAATATGCCTACACCGGTGATACGCAGTTTAATAAGGCGACAAGCGGATATAATACAGGCGTGGGCAAGCGAAATCTGATCTCGTATACACGCTGTCTGGTTGATGCAAGTGCCGGCGTGTATGCAAGACCGGCGGAGAAGATCCCGGTTGTGTATACCCACATCGCACTGGAATATTATGACCAGATCAACGAAAAATCCTTTGTGCTCGGCGTGATCATCGAGACAGCCGTGACGGATATCCGCGGCACGTACTGGTATGCGATGGAAGACAAACATCTGTCGGATATTTCCTATGTCTATGAAGACGGTTCTGCCTTAAAACCGTACGATGCGTCCGGATTTCAGAAACGTTACAATGTCAAACTCCGCAAGAAACAGGATGGAGTGGCATTGTTTATGCAGATGGTTGGACTGAAGCTTCCGTATCAGGAAGTGTTTCGTTATCAGAGAAAACTTCGAAATATCATGGCATACAATCCGGCGGCAAAGATCCAGGAATTTATCCGGGAATCGGTTCTGGAAGAACACGATGTTAATTTTGAAAAATTAAAAGATGCCAAGAAAAATATTGAGCAGATCAACAGCCGTTTGGAGCTGATCGAAGAAGAGATCGGTGATCTGGATGCGATCCTGAAGGATTATGCAGAATACGATGAGCGTGTCATGCAGCTGAAAGTGGATGATATTAAATTAAAATATCGAAATATGCTTTCCTGGAAAGAAAAACGCTGCATGGCAGAAGAAATGATCCGCAAAAACAGCATTGAAGTAGAAGCACAGATCAAAACAATCAAAGAACTGAGCACGGAGATCGATGCACTTGACCGTTATTATATGGAAGCAAAAGCCGCACTGCGGGAACTGAATGTTTCCAAAGCGATCGACAATTCCAGACAGCAGATCACTGCTTTCGAGAAACAGCTGGAGAAGCGGAAAAGTGAAAGGGAAGAGCTGGAGCAGTTCCGGAAACGTCTGCTGCATGTGGCAGAAGAACTGAACAAAATGGAATGCGAGGTTTCTCATTTTGAAACGCTTGGCAAACTGACGGCAGTCGATCTTTCCAATTCGGAGAAACAGGAAGCCATCGATGCACTGAGAGCGGAAATCCGTAAAAAACGTGACAGCATTGTGCGAAACAGGGCTTATCTGGACCGCGAGCTCAAAGAAGTACAGCTGGAACGCAGTGAACAGAGCAAGATCGTTGAAAACTGTGACCGCAACAAAGCGGATTATTCGCATGTGCAGGAACAGACGCAGCTGATCCGGGAGATCAACAAAGAACTGAAAAAACAGGGCATCGATGAAGAAGCCCGCATGGCGTGTGAATATGTATCGGAACTGAAAGATGAAGCATGGCGTGATGCGATCGAAGCTTTTCTTGGTGTGCACCGCTATGCGATCCTGGTCTCGCCGCAGGCCTTTGATGTTGCCAATCAGGTTATGGACCGCTCCGGACATCGTTATGTGGAGCTGGTCAATACAAAGCGTTTGGCTGAACGCAAGATCAAATGTGAGGAAGATTCGGTCTATCATTATCTTCAGATTCAGAATGAGACAGCAGCAAAGTATTTCCAGTTCTGGCTGGGTGCGATCCATGCAGTTGAGCTGGACGAGGTTGCAAAATACGATAATGCCATGTCAAAAGAAGGAAAACTCGGCAGAAATATGGCAGTTACTTACATCAACACGAAAAAGATCAAGAGCTACTGCCTTGGCGGGGCGGCGATCGAGCTGAACCGCAAAAGAGCTGCGAAAAAACTGGATCAGCTGGAAAAACGGGAAAAAGAGATTTTGAGCAGCAGACATACGATGCAGAATCAGGATGTCTTTCTGCAGAGTAGTCTGGATTATTTCAAAGATTACAATCTGGAAGCCAACAGAGAATGTGAGCATTTAAATGCAGAGCTGGAAGCAGAAAAGGTGCGTTATCGTGAACTTCTGGAAGCCCAGAAAAACAATGCAGAATTTATGGCACTTTCGCAGCGTGTGACCGATCTGGAAAAACAGCTTCGCAATAAAACACGTGAGAAAGATGAAGAGAGCAAAAAGCGTTACCGACTGGAAGCGGAAATCGAACAGAAAAAGAAAGACAGCGTGATGTATCAGGCGAAAGAAGCGGAAGAGCAGAAACATCTGGAAGAAGAACAAAAGCTCAATCGTTCTGCAGCAGAGCAGGCGATCACAGAATACGACCGCTATCTTGCCGGAGAAGATAAAAAAGGCGGCATCATGCAGCTTTCCGAGAAAGAGCAGATGGAAAAACGTGTCAGCAGTTTTGCGGCAAATATCAACGGACAGCAGCAGGCGTACAACAACCGCAAGCAGGAAGAAGAACGTCTGCCAATCGGTCTTGAGTACGAAAAAAGCTATCACCAGAGACGCGGAAAAATCTGGATCGATGACCTTCAGAATCTGCAGCAGAAATTAAAAGAGCAGACCATGCGTTATGAAAGCATTTTCAAAAGAGAATTTGTTCTGAATATTTACGAGACGGCAAGGGCTGCAAGAAAAGACATCGCACAGATCAACAAAGAGCTTCGCAAGCTGAAATTCGCGACATGCTATCAGTTTGATGTGAAATTTTTGAATGACAATTCCGACTATGCCAAAATTCTGCGTTATGCAGAGTATCTTCAGCAGACCGGAAATCTGGCGGACGGTCAGATCGCCCTTACAAAGCTGATGGGTTATGAGGATGACGAAGTAGAGAGACGGGAGCGGGAGATCAAAGATATTATTAACCGCATCATTGAAAAAAATGATCTGGCGGAGATCCAGAAATTTGCAGATTACCGCAATTATATGAGCTACGAGATCATCATCAACAACGAGGAAGTAAAAGACGGAAAATTATCCAAACAGGTAGGATACAATTCCGGTGCCGGAACGCAGATCCCATATACACTGATTTTGTCGGCGGCACTCTCCATGCTCTACAATGTGCGAGTCAATTCCGTAAGACTGATCTTTATTGATGAGCCGTTCGAAAAAATGAGTGACCACAATATCAAACTGATGCTTGATTTCTTCAAAAACCAGGACTTTCAGGTTATCTTCTGTGCACCGCCAAATAAACTGGAATCGATTGGAAGTGAATGCGGTGTGATCATCCCGGTTCTGAAAAATGCAAACGACGATATGTTGATCGGAAAGGTGAAATTTCATGACACAGTTAATGGAGCAAATTAAAGAAAAAGATGCACAGGCATTTACCCACAGCGGAAAGTTTCATGCGGACGATGTATTTTCGTCTGCACTTCTGCTGTCTGTCAATCCGGAGATCACGATCCACCGCGGCAGTCAGGTGCCGGAGGATTTTAAAGGGATTGTTTTTGACATCGGAAGAGGGAAATACGACCATCATCAGAGGGATAGCAGAATCCGTGAAAATGGTGTGCCGTATGCAGCTTTCGGACTTTTATGGGAAGAGTTGGGTGCTGAGATTTTAGGAGAAGAACTGGCAGAAAAATTTGACGAGGCTTTTGTGCAGCCACTGGACAACAATGACAACACCGGCGAAAAAAATGAACTTGCCACCCTGATCGGCAATTTCAATCCGCCATGGGATGCACAGGGCGGAAACGATGCGGCGTTCTTTCAGGCGGTCGGTGTGGCCGGCATGATCCTTGATAACAAACTGGAGCGTTATCGGGGCAATGAGCGTGCCGACAAACGTGTAGAAGAAATTTTAAAACAGCATCAGGAAGAGATCGCTTCCGGCAAAAAGCCGGCAGATGAAAAGCAGATTCTGGTGCTGCCGGATTATGTTCCGTGCCAGAAATATCTTTCCGAGACAGACATTGCATTCGTGATCTTTCCATCCAATCGCGGCGGCTACTGTATTCAGCCTCAGAAGCGAGAATACTCCCTGAATTATAAATGCAGTTTCCCGGAAAGCTGGCTTGGTCTTGAAAAAGAAGAATTAAAAGAAGAGAGCGGTCTTTCCGGTGCAGAATTCTGTCATAAGGGCGGATTTCTTATGACGACAAGTACGCTCGAAGATGCCATAAAGGCATGCAAGATCAGTCAGCAGCAGTTCCATGAGCAGGTTGTGATCGTAAATCTTGGCACAGATGAGGCAGCCGATGCATTGCTTTTCAAACTTCCGCAGTTTTCCGGTGCCAGAATCGTGCACATGGAGCTGCCGGATCTTCCGCCGATGGAGTGGGACGGCATTTACGGTGAATCCACACTTGAAAAGCAGGAATGGAAAGCACAGATCAAAGATCAGGTGAAAAAGATTCTGAAATCCAAACCGGAAGCAGTCTATGTGCAGGGAGATCTTTTTGCGGTGTATCCGCTGATCCATGCACTTCGTAAACGCCATATGTCGGTGCTTGTGATGACAGAGATGGAAGGGGAACAGAAAATTGTGCGGATTCCGTCCGGATCATAGTGTGATTTCAGATTTTTGACCCTGGCATTAAGATGCCTGCGAATTGCTCCGTTACAAGTAACTCTCGCAATTCTATAAACATTCGGAATTCGCATATTTACTGCGTAAATAGCTACTTCCTCATGTTTAGCGGGTCCCAAGTTCAAATGTCTTATCTTGCAAGCAAGAACGACATTTTGATCTTTTGACCCTGGCATCTCAAAAAGTGCACAAAAAAATAGTGGGAAAAACAGGAAAAAAGTAGAAAAATGCATTATATTCTTGCAATTTAGTCGGATTTTAGGTACAATATAGTTCTATGATGATACGGAATTGCAGAAGCTGAGGGAAAGCGGAGCAATTCATAAGGATTATTTTAGGTAAATAATGATCCGGAGATGGAAGAGGGCGGATATACGAAGGTTTTCGGATTGTTAAAAGAAAAAAGTATGAAAGGAAAAGGAAATGAATAAGAAAGACGAATTCAAACCGTACATTCCGGCAGACAGAGTCATGCCGGAGCTTACTGTGACTTCCATTATTATGGGTGTTTTGCTCGCAGTAATTTTCGGAGCAGCCAATGCATATCTTGGACTCCGAGTTGGTATGACTGTTTCTGCTTCTATTCCGGCAGCAGTTATATCTATGGGTGTTATTCGCATTATCATGCGTAAGAATTCCATCCTTGAAAGTAACATAGTACAGACCATCGGTTCAGCCGGTGAGTCACTTGCAGCAGGAGCGATCTTTACGATGCCGGCACTGTTCCTCTGGGCAGAAGAGGGTCTTTGCTCTATGCCGAGCCTTGTCGAGATCACACTGATCGCACTTTGCGGTGGTGTTTTAGGTGTACTTTTCATGGTACCGCTTCGTAATGCCCTGATCGTGAAAGAGCACCAGACACTGCTTTACCCGGAAGGAACTGCATGTGCAGATGTACTTCTGGCCGGCGAAGAAGGCGGAGCAAACGCTTCTACGGTATTCTCCGGTATGGGACTTGCAGCAGTATTTAAATTTATCGTTGATGGTCTGAAGGTGATCCCGGCAGACGTATCAGCAGCTTTTAAATCTTTCAAAGGTGAGATCGGTATGGAAGTATACCCGGCACTGCTTGGTGTTGGTTATATTGTAGGACCAAAGATCGCATCTTACATGTTTGTTGGTTCTGTATTCGGATGGCTGGTTATCATCCCGCTGATCTGTCTGTTCGGACCTGATACCTGGTTGTATCCGGCAGAAGCAGGCACAACGATCGCTCAGCTTTATGCAGGCGGCGGTGCAGCAGCTATCTGGAGTACTTACGTAAAATACATCGGTGCAGGTGCCATCGCAACAGGCGGTATCATCTCTCTGATCAAATCACTGCCACTGATCGTAAGAACATTCAGCGACTCCATGAAGAGCGTAAAAGGCGGAAAAAATACAAGTACTGCACGTACTGCACAGGATCTGCCGATGCAGTTTATCCTGATCGGAATCGTTGCCATGGTCGTTATCATCTGGGCAGTTCCGGCTATTCCGGTATCTCTGCTTGGAGCAGCACTGATCGTAATCTTCGGATTCTTCTTCGCAACGGTATCCTCCCGTATGGTAGGTCTGGTAGGAAGTTCCAATAACCCGGTATCCGGTATGGCAATCGCTACTCTGCTGATCGCAACTATGGCGATCAAAGGAAGCGGCAAAACAGGTATCGACGGTATGACAGCAGCAATCGCAATCGGTTCTGTTATCTGTATTATCGCAGCAATCGCAGGTGATACTTCACAGGATCTGAAGACCGGTTATCTGCTTGGTGCTACACCGAAAAAACAGCAGATTGGTGAGCTGATCGGTGTTCTTGCATCCGGTCTGGCTATCGGCGGTGTTCTCTACCTGCTGAATGCAGCATGGGGTTACGGCGGAGCAGAAGTACCGGCTCCTCAGGCAACTCTGATGAAGATGATCGTAGAAGGTATCATGGGCGGAAACCTGCCATGGAACCTGGTATTTGTCGGCGTATTCCTGGCACTGGGTCTTGAGATCCTGCGTATCCCGGTAATGCCGTTCGCAATCGGTCTGTATCTGCCGATCTACCTGAATGCAACCATCATGATTGGTGGTGTTGTACGTATGGTAATGGATGGACGTAAGAATGTCGATGAAAAGACAAAAGAACAGCAGTCCACAGACGGAACACTGTACTGTGCAGGTATGATCGCCGGAGAAGGTCTGGTAGGTATCCTGCTGGCAATTTTCGCAGTATTTGGTATCAACACAAGCATCGGAGAGAGTGTAAACTTTGGCAACATCGGTGGTGTCATTCTTATGGTGCTGATGATTGCATCCCTGCTTTACTTCTCTCTTAAGAAAAAGAAAAAAGCATGAAAAAAAAGAAACAGGAACAACAGATAAATTATCTGGATCTGATTCCGGTAAAAGCCGAAGGCCTGAAGTGGCACAAAGACTTCAGGGATCGCGTGATACTGGAAGTAAAAAATGAAGGTTTTTTTAACGGGATCGCACAGAAAGTATTTAACCGCCCGGAAGTCACAAAGATACATCTAGATGTACATGGAAGTTATCTTTGGCCTTTTATCGATGGAGAGAGAACCGTCATGGATCTGGCTGCTCTGGAAAAAGAGCGGTTTGGTGAAGCGGCAGAACCCCTTTATCCACGAATCGTAAAGTATTTTCAGATTCTTGAGAACAATCATTTTGTAAGTTTTAAATAATAAAATCCCTTGCGGCGGGCAGTTTCTGCTGTAAGGGATTTTTTACCACAGGGGGATTCTTTTTATGTGTACAAATAAAAAACATGCAGAAAATCTCTTGCACGCACGGGGAAAATTTTCCGGTCGCATCGGTTATGTGCTGGCAGTTGCCGGCTCTGCGGTTGGACTTGGAAACATCTGGCGATTTCCATATCTTGCGGCAAAATACGGCGGAGGTATGTTTCTGCTTGTCTATCTGATTTTAATGGTCACTTTTGGATATGTTATGATCGTATCCGAAACAGCACTGGGACGTATGACGAAAAAAAGCCCGGTTGGAGCTTTTCACAAATTCGGAAAGAGCCTGCCGTTTCACCTGGGAGGCTGGATCAACGCAGTCATCCCGATGATGATCGTTCCTTATTACAGTGTGATCGGTGGCTGGGTTCTGAAATATCTGTTTGAGTATATCAGGGGCAATGCAAACCTTGTTGCACAGGATGGCTATTTCAACAGTTTTATCACCTCTTCCATGGAAGTAGAAATATGGTTTCTGATCTTTGCGGCACTGGTATTTATTGTCATTCTTGCAGGTGTAAAAAATGGAGTAGAACGTGTTTCAAAGGTTATGATGCCGCTTCTGATCCTGCTGGCAGCCTGTGTGGCTGTTTATTCCATCACAAGACCGGGAGCCGTGGAAGGCATCAAATATTTCCTGATCCCGAATCTGGAGAATTTTTCCTGGATGACGGTCGTTGCGGCGATGGGGCAGATGTTTTATTCCCTGTCGATCGCGATGGGTATCCTGTATACGTATGGATCTTATATCGGGAAAGATGTAGACATCGAAAAAAGCACCACGCAGGTTGAGATTTTTGATACCGGTGTCGCACTTCTGGCCGGTCTGATGATCATTCCGGCAGTGTTTGCATTCTCCGGCGGAGATATGGAAACGCTCCAGGCAGGACCGGCACTGACGTTCATCACCCTGCCGAAAGTATTTGCGAGTATGGGAGTTGGCACGATTGTCGGCATCGCATTCTTCCTGATGTTTCTGTTTGCGGCACTGACCAGTGCAATCTCACTTCTTGAGACCAGCGTTTCCACCCTGAACGATGAGCTTCACTGGAGCCGTGGAAAATGCTGTCTGCTGATGGTTGTCGTGATGCTGGTGATCGGAACGGCATCCTCTTTTGGATATGGTATCTGGGACTCTGTGAAGATCCTTGGTATGCAGTTTTTGGATTTCTTTGACTTCCTGACCAACTCGGTCATGATGCCGATCGCAGCACTTGCTACCTGCATTCTGATTCTGAAAGTCGTCGGATTTAAAAGAATGGATGCGGAGATTGAACAGTCATCTGATTTTAAACGCAAGAAATTATATCATTTCTTCCTGAAATATCTGGCATCCGCCTGCGTTATCATTATCCTTCTCAGCTCCATTGCAAATGTACTGGGATGGATTTCGATGTAAAAACAGAAAACTTTGAAAAAACTCGATTAAGCATTGTAAAACTGGCCGTTTGGCTAGTGTACAATGCTTTTTTAATTTTATATAATGGTTATAGAATGATGTGGGTGTCAAAAGTCCCCAACTATGATGCCTACGGATTGTTCCGTGCGTTGCACTCCCACAATCCTCCCCAGTATTCGCATATCGTGGGATTATCATCCCACTTTTATGCTCATATCGGGGCGGGTCCCAAGGTCTTTCATCCACCTATGAGCAAGCTCATGTGGATTTAGACCTTTTGACCCTGGCATCATAGAATTGCGAAAGTTATTTTTCAACGGAGCAATTTGCAGGAATCAGACAGGAATGAAAAATTAAAAAAAGAAAACAGGAGGGAAGATATGAGAAAACGAATTGCAGCAGGATTACTTGCATTTGCACTTGTATTTACCGCAATGGATTTTGGTGGTCTGGTAAGTATTCAGGCAAATGCAGCAGGACTAGTACAGGTTACTGAAGAGAACCAGAGTAATTTTCATTTAAACGGAGATTATGCAGGATATTATGCGATCGCAGATAAAGAAGATCTGCAGGCATTTGCGGCAAAGGTCAATGCCGGAGAGAACGCTGTCAATGCAGTGCTGACGGCAGACATTGATATGACAGGTGAAGACTGGACACCGATCGGAGATACAAATGACGGTTATACAGGAATCTTTGACGGAAACGGACATAAGATCAGCAAGCTGGTCTGCGAGCGGACAGGGGATAAACAGGTATCAGGCTTGTTTGCACAGCTGAAGGAGAACAGCGTTGTCAAAAATCTTGGCATGGAAGATGGCGTGTTCACATCGTCAACGAGTACGGCCGGAGCAGTTGCAGCAAAAAGCAATCTTGGAAAAGTGATCAACTGCTGGAACAGCGGAAAAGTAACCGCACATGATTACGCAGGCGGCATTGTAGGAAGTTCGCAGGGCTGGATCGAATCATGCAAAAACAGCGGATCGGTAAAGGCAACGTGGGGCTGGGGACGCAGCGGAGGTATCGCCGGGGAGCAGGTCTGTGATATGAACAGCTCAAAACAATATGTAAGAACCTATATCAAGTATTGTTATAATACCGGAACAGCAGATGGATATTATGCCGGCGGTATAGTTGCTTATCAAGGCTATAAGAATCAAGAAGCCTGTGATATCATCTCCTGCTGGAGCGATGCAGTCATGACAGGAAGTATAACAGGTGGAATTGTAGGGAGTCTGGACAAGGGTGACACAATTCAGAACTGTGTTTTTAATACCGATCGTTTTAAGGGACAGGTTTATAATAAAAATCAAAATGGAAGTGTCAAAGATTCAGAAGGTATGACAACCGCAGAGTTTGCATCCGGAAAGGCGACCTGGGTGTTAAATGGAAAGGATAATTCTCTGGCTTCACAGGCAAAGTGGTTCCAGAATCTTGAAGAAAATCCGGATGCTTATCCTGTAATGGATGGCACACATGGAAAGGTTTATTATCTGGAGGAAAACGATACTTACAGCAATCATCCGGGAAGTATGGCAAAAAATGAGATTTCACTGGTATCCGGTACCCAGATTGAGCGGACAAGCGATAATCTGTCTGAAACAAAGCCACTGTCTCTGAAAAAAAACGAGGTTTTTAACTGGAAAGGGGACGGAGCAATAGAGGTCGGCTATTATCTGGATGAAAAGGCACAGATACCGACCACGGCGGAAAACAGCGGAGCTGCTAAAAAAGGCGGAGCACCGGCACTGCCGGGACAATATTATGTAAAAGTGACGGCTCTGGAAGTGGAAGATTTTTATCAGGAAACTTCAGAAATCTTTTCCTATCAGATCAACTTCGATGCCGAAATCCAGATGGAAAAAATCGCAGGCAGCAAAAGCATAGATTATGCTTATACCGGAAATCCACGGGAACTGTCCTTTGAAAAAGGAAGAAAAATCACCTGGAGCTGCGAGGAAACACCGACATCCGTAAAAACCACTTATTATAAAGATCGCGGCAGCGTGCTGACAAATGCAGAAAATGCCGGTGCACTTACCGAAGGCGGAGCGCCAGCTGATAAAGGCGATTACTATGTAAAAGTAGAAATGACTTTCCGTGAAAAATATAAATCAGAATCGGATTATCTGTTATATAAAATTTCGGACGGAGAAATTGAGGTAACTATGGATGGACATTCCGAACCATATGTTACTTTGACAGAAGCATTTCGTGATACAGAGGGAAAAACAGCACAGATGAAGCTGTTGAAGAATATTGAATCGGTACGGGAAGTGGAGGTAAACAGTGGAAATCTGATTCTGGATCTGAATGGATATCGTCTGCAAAATTTAAAGAGGACCACTCTGAATCAGGATGCTTCTCTTAAAATTACAGACAGCAGTGAAACGCAGACGGGTGTATTTTACGGTACGTTGCTAGTAAGAAGTAAAAATATAGAGTTTGCCGGCGGAATTTATTAAAATCAGTCGAACAGCTATTTTGTGTATAACGGTGCGAAAATTAAGGTGAGCGGTGGAAAATTCGATCGGGTTTCAAAAGAATGGGCAGAACTTGGAGAAGAGCTTTGTCTGGTGGATAATGAGACGAATGAGAAACAGCCATATGCCGAGACAAGCTGTACGAATGTGCATGTCGAGGCGTGTAAGAAACATGATTATGAGCAGGATGTGCAGTACTGCGTGTGGTGCCATAAGAAAAATCCGGATTTCCAGGGTTATGTTCGGATCACCGTAAATGGAGTAGAAACTTATGTAGATACACTGAAAGAAGCGTTACAATACGCAAATGGCAAAGAAGCAGAGATTACCTTTATGCAGTCAATGGAAAATACGGGAAGTCTTCCGACTCTGAAAAGTGGAAAAATCACTCTGGATTTAAATCAAAAATCTCTGACAGCGAAAAGTGTTGACCGGATCTACATAGACGGAGCAGAGGTTACGGTAAAAAACGGAACCTTTGATATTGTAATAGCACAGAGGAGCGGGAAACTGAGAATAGAAAGCGGTGATTTCAGACAGATCGGCTATTGGGACAGTTATCAAAACAGTATAGAAATGACCGGCGGAAATTTTCAGAACATCGTATTATATTCAGGCAGTGCAGAAAATATGCTTCCGCAGGGTTATGCGTTCTACAGTACGAAAGATGGACGCTTTCTGAGCAGAAAAGAAGTACTTACTCAGAGTGATCTGAAAAATGTGGAGGTTCGAAATACAGGTATGAGCTGTGAGACACTTCCGCAGATTTCCGGAAATGTAGAACAGACTTTGCAGGAGTATACCTTAATTCCGGGCGTGATCAGGGCAGATACCGGAAACGGAGAAAGTACGCTGCTGGAAGGAACCTGGAGTTTTACGGAGAAAGAAAATCTGGAAGTGATACCGGAACTTGGAAAAAGATTGATATGCGATCTTGTTTTTACACCGAAAGATGGAAATTATCCTTATTATGTAATAAAAGGTGTAGAAGTTCATGTTGAGAAAAAGACTCCGCAGCAGACTGCATTTCATGAATCGGCAAGTTATATTTATACCAAGGGTTCTGGCACGGTATTTGTGGATCTGCGGGCAAAACTCCCGGCGGACAAAAAGGAAGATTATTATTCCTATTCTGCAGCAGGGGATGAGCAGATTTTTGATGATTATGAGATTACGCGGAATGGACAGTTAAATTATAAAGTGAAAGATTTTACAGACAGGAGCATGATAGGAAAAACAGGCACAATTCATGTAAGGGTAACAATGAAAAATTACAAGGATGTTTCTTATGACTTAACGGTCACACTGACAGATCAGAAAAAGGTTGTTCTGAAAGCAGGCAGTGAAATAAAAGTTTTACAGGATCGGAAACTTACTTACGGAGAAACATTATCCAATCTGCAGCTGAATCTGGAAGGGAAAGAAAAAGCAGTCTTTGTTGAGCAGGGAACGGATACGCAGATTCCCGGAACGCTTGCATGGAAAGACGGAACACAAAGACCGGATACATCCGTGACAAGTGCAGAATGGATCTTTACACCGGATGATGTGGCATATGCAAACACAGAAGGCAGCACAGCGATCACGGTAGAGCCAAAAGAACTGAAAGTCTTAGCGGCAACGGCAGATGATAAAGTATATGACGGAACCGCGTATGTCAGCTTCAGTGATATTGTTCTTGAGGGCATTGAAGAAGGAGATGAAGTTTCGGCAGACATCGGAACGATCCGTGGGACTTTGAAAGATGTAAAAGCGGGAAATTATACTTCGGTAACTTTGCCAGAGCTGAGATTAACCGGAAAAGACAAGGAGAATTATATTCTTGTGCAGCCGACAGACGAAATTCCTCTGACAAAAGTGGTGAATGTGGCAAAAAGCAGTGGGCTTCAGATCGAAGAACAGAATAAAAGTTACTTATATTTAAAGGATCAGGAAGAGCGGATCAGTCTCAGGGAAATCCTCCCGGTGGACTGCGGGAATGCACAGTATGCTGCACCGGAGATGACCGGAAACATGGAATATATCACAGAACCGAGTATAGCAGATGATATATTATCTTATACAGTGAAGCAGGGGGCACTGGACAGGAAAGGAAAGATCCAGATCAAAGTTACGACTGAGAACTATGAGGACTTTGTGATCACCTTCAATCTGGAATGTAATGACCAGATACCGGTCAGATTACAGGAAGGAACAGAAGTAACCCTGAAAAAAGATACGCTTACTTACGGTGGTCTTTTGTCGGCACTGGAGTTTTCGGAAGCAGAATTTGTGGACGAAGAAGGAAATACAGTGGAAGGAACGCTTGTATGGAAAGACGGCACACAAAGACCGGATACATCCGTGACAAGTGCAGAATGGATCTTTATGCCATCTGATGAGGCATATGCAAATGCAGAAGGCAGCACAGCGATCAAAGTAAATGCAAAAGAACTTACGGTAACAAAGGCGATCGCCAGAAACAGGAAATATGATGGAACAAATCAGGTTGCCATCACGGAAGTACTGCTAAGCGGTATGCTGGAAGGCGATGAAGTGAGCGTAGATCTGACGGATCTGCATGGAACGTTAAAAGATAAAAAAGCAGGAGAATATACTTCGGTAACATTACCGGAACTGACGCTTGCCGGAAAAGACAAAGCAAATTACAGGCTGGCACAGCCAGTTACAGAAATCCCTCTGACAAAAGCAGTGACGATCGAGACACCGGAGACAACGGAAACACCGGAGACACCACAAAAACCGTCAGATCCAGGCACAAAACCGGGAACTTCTGAGCCGATACAGAAGCCATCGAAACCAGAATATCTGAAAAAAGGAACAAAGTTCATAGGACCGGACAATAATCAGTATAAAGTAACCTGTGCGGACGGAAAGACATTTACAGTGGCATATCTGAAACCGAAAAAGGGTGTCAAAGGAACGGTAAACATACCGGACAACATTACCGTAAACCATGTTACTTATAAAGTCACAGAGATTGCAGCGAATGCATTTAAAAAGAATAAAAAGATTAGAAAAGTGGTCATACCGTCCAGTATAGAGAAGATCGGTAAGCAGGCATTTTATGGCTGCAAGAACCTGAAAAATATCACGGTCAAAACGACAAAGCTGACAAAGAAAAGAGTGGGAAGCAAGGCATTTTTCGGCATCCATGCGAAAACAGTCATCAAAGTGCCGAAGAAAAAACTCTCTGCTTACAGGAAGATGCTGAAAGCACGCGGAGTCACAAAAAAAGAAAAAGTACAGGCGATTAAGGTAAAATCTAAAAAAGCATAAGATAAAAAATACCGGGGCAGTGAGTGTCAAAGGTGGTTTTGGCACTCGCAAATGCCCGGAAAGGATGAAAACTATGCAGGGAGCAGAAAATACAGAAAAACAGAAACTTTCCGCTCCACTTAGAGCACGTATGTGGAAGTACCGTATGATCAGTGTGATCGTTTGTGCACTTGCCGTCTGGATCGCATCAAAAGGCAACTGGAATAAGATTCCGCTCAGTGTGGCAACGGTTGTACTGATCATCGGTGTTGCGATCTGGATGCTGGCATCGCCGGATGATTACAATGGTTCAACAGATATTTGCAGTATGATCGCCATGGATTGTCCGAGAAAGATCGAAGAATTTTATGAGGCCTACAAAGATGTCCGCACGCCGCTTGGCTCTGCTTATCTTGTTCAGTTTTACACGATGAGACAGCCGGCTCTGATGTTCGGGCCGGACAAAAACGGCGATTATCTCTATTTCTGGCTTTCAAAAGACGGGAATATCGGTTATCTTGGCTATTCGTTCATGACCAGCATGATAAAAGGAAAATATAACGATCCGGTATTTCCGGCAGAAGAGGATTTTGGCGATAATACAGCAAAATATGTCTGCTATCAGTCGGATGTGCTTCTGATGCAGAAGCAACTGAGGGAGAGCCTGGAGCATTTTGTGAAAACAAAACAGGTTTTGGAAATTCCGCAGTCCCGCCCATCGGAAGTCTATACTTTTACGGAGGATTTTAAACTGACCGGTCAGCATTTTGATCTCTGTGACAACGAAGGAAACCGTGTTTTCGAAATCGAAGGAACGGCTCCGCTGCGTACACTTTCTGTTTATGACGATCAGCATAACGAGATCTTTAAAATGACCAAGAAGATCGTAAGTGTACTGCCGACCTACCAGTTTTATTACCGGGGGGAGCTTTACGGCACGCTGGAGAAGAAATTTGTGCTGGTCAAAGATAAATTTGAGATGAAGGTCAAAGAAGGAAAACTGGAACTGACCGAATATGCCGGTTCGATCGGCCATAATTTCTGCGTGACCTTAAATGGCAAAACGCTGGGGACGATCCTGGACAACCTGGATCTGAAAATGGAAAATATCGTTTTTGACAATGCAGTGATCATTGCATATGAAGAAAAATATCTTCCGCTGCTTGCGGCAATGGCGGTGATGGTGGCACGCGAACTTGCACGGGATCGCAGTTAGGAGGTGTGAATGAAAGAAAAAGCAAAGATAAGAAAAGCGGTGTATATCGCAGTGATGTGGTGTATTCTGGCAAGTGTTCTTTTGGGATGCAGAAAATCTAATGTCGAGTCCTATGCATCTGCAGAGGAAGCAAAGCAGGCAATGAGTCAGTGCCGGACATTTCTGGTAGAAGGAGATCTGGATGAGGTCAACCAGGAGGGGAATATCCTTGCGGACGGGAAAATAGCCGGGCGGTTAAAAGAAACAGGTATTCTCAATACGAAATGGACGGTATCGGTCGATGGAAAAACCTGGTTCTGGATGAAATTTGTGACTGATGAGCCGATCAATAACATCGATGGCGTGATTGCCGGGACAACCTATGGTTATTATGATGAAAACAATCAGTGCCTTGGCTATGCACAGAAGCGGTTGTTCGAGAACGAAAATCTGGAACGTGAATATTATCTCGTATTTATGGATGCAGACGGAAATCCCAAAGATTATCTGGCAGAAGAACGCGGAGAGGAACTTTACGATTACGAGGGCAATCAGATCGGCAGCGGAAAAGCAGATCTCAAGGGTTATATTGGGGAGAAATGCTATTTCGAAATTGATACCGAAACGGGTGTATCTGTGGATGCAGTGGATAAAATGGCAATGTATCTCCAACTGTTTAGTAAATTTAATGAAACGGCAGGAGATTAAATGGTGGTAAAAAACAATTCTTACGGTGTAAAAAACCATGGAGATGCGATTGATGCTTGAATTTATGCAGGTTTGCTATTATAATCATCAGTGATTTAGAGAAGTAAACTTTATCACACACCCGCTTATACTATTTTATACATTTAAGGAGGAATCTACTATGATTACCTGGAACAACCTGGATACACTGGAAGCATTTAAAAATCTTTCAAAGGCAGAGCGTGTAAATATCACAGAGGCAATGTCTGGAGAAAACGGTGCAGAACGTGTGAAAACATACAGCACACCGATGGCAGAAGGCCTTGCGTATAATTATGCTGCAAAGCAGGTAGATGACAAACTGCTGGAAGATCTGCAGAAACTGGCAGATGAAGCACAGCTGACTGAAAAATTCGAAGCACTTTACAATGGTGAAGTTATTAACACCGGAGAGAAGAGAATGGTTCTTCATCACCTGACACGCGGTCAGCTCGGTGAGGCTGTAAACGCTGACGGCACAGACAAACGTGCTTTCTATAAAGAACAGCAGCAGAAGATCGCAGATTTTGCAAACAAAGTACATGCCGGAGAGATCACAAATGCAGCAGGTGAGAAATTTACAACCGTTGTTCAGATCGGTATCGGCGGCAGTGACCTCGGACCTCGTGCAATGTATCTGGCACTGGAAAACTGGGCAAAGAAAAACGATACCTTCAAGATGGAAGCAAAATTCATCAGCAATGTAGACCCGGATGATGCAGCAGCAGTTCTGTATGGTATCGACGTAGCACATTCTATCTTTATCCTGGTTTCCAAATCCGGTACAACACTGGAGACACTGACCAACGAGTCCTTCGTAAAAGATGCCCTGAAAAATGCAGGACTGGATGCTTCCAAACATATGATCGCAGTAACCAGCGAGACATCTCCACTGGCAAAGAGCGACGACTATCTGGCAGCATTCTTTATGGATGATTACATCGGCGGACGTTATTCATCCACATCCGCAGTAGGCGGAGCCGTATTATCCCTGGCATTCGGACCGGAAGTATTTGAAAGATTTTTAAACGGTGCAGCAGAAGAGGACAGACTCGGAACAGAAAAAGATATCAGAAAGAATCCGGCAATGTTGGATGCACTGATCGGCGTTTATGAGCGTAACGTACTGGGCTATCCAAGCACAGCAGTACTGCCATACTCACAGGCACTGAGCCGCTTCCCGGCACATCTGCAGCAGCTTGACATGGAGTCCAACGGTAAATGCGTAAACCGTTTCGGTGAGAGACTTGACTATGTAACCGGACCGGTTATCTTTGGTGAACCGGGAACAAACGGACAGCATTCCTTCTACCAGCTGCTCCATCAGGGAACAGACATCATCCCACTGCAGTTCGTAGGCTTCAAGAATAACCAGATGAACACAGACGTAGTGATCCAGGGCAGCACAAGCCAGCAGAAACTGTGTGCAAACGTGGCAGCTCAGATCGTAGCATTTGCATGCGGAAAAGAAGACGAAAACCGCAACAAAAACTTCGAAGGCGGCCGTCCGTCCAGCATCATCATCGGCGAACAGCTGAACCCGGAAACACTGGGAGCACTGCTTTCACACTTCGAAAACAAAGTCATGTTCCAGGGCTTCGTATGGAACGTAAACAGCTTCGACCAGGAAGGAGTACAGCTCGGTAAAGTACTGGCAAAACGCGTATTGGCCCACGAGACAGACGGAGCACTGAAAGTACTCAGTGATCTGATGAATATTTAGTCTCAGAGAAGAAGATTTTGCCATGCGATGCAGGAGATGCATCTCGCAGCAAGAATGCCAGAGGCATGCTTGAACATGGCGAATTTGACAGTATAATATAAAGGCATGATATAAAAAAGAAATCCCGTTGTACAGGAGATGTGCGGCGGGATTTTTTTGATTTACAGGGATGTGCACTGCGGTGTATAAGGCAGATAGCGTCAGCGACCGCCGCAGGTGCGAGAATGTGCCTTGATGCATGCTTTGTTCTGTTGCGACAGATTTTTCAGGATTCTATAATTAGTTTAGGAATATTACAATCGTGATCCGGAACAGATATCTGTCTGCCAGAAGATTTTGATAAAAACAGGGTGGGTTTAATAGATCTGAGGGCATTGGTGAAAGAGGACTCCGGAGCGAAAAAGGTGAACTTCAGAAGAGTAACGGTTAAGGAATAGCAAAAATGTAGCATTATCTTGAGAAACTTATGTAAATTGATTGTAATAAAAATTAAATTCGGCGTGCAATTAAATTGTTGATAGATAAGACTGATAAAGTTGCGAAAAGACGTAGGAAAGATATTAGGAAAAGAAAGAAGATTCCGGAAATGTAATGTTTCTGGAATCTTTTTTTGTGGGAACAATATGCTAATACTAAATTTCGTAGAGTATCCTACTCTGCGATTTCATAATTATCGATTTTTATATCAAACTTCTACTTAATTTTACAAAACGTCACTTAAAATGTCAATATATGCGGCAACAAATTTGAACAATTTTGCTGATAAATACAAAAATTCTTTGAAAAACTTTGTTTGAATATGAGATTTGAAAAAATGTGTCGTGATTGAAACAAAAAATCCTGCTTTAGAAGTATTGTTTTTTATGTTATATGGATATTTGCCGTCAAAATATCCGTCATAGAAAGGAGTTATGGGTTATGTCAAGAAAAGGAGAAAATATTTATAAGCGTAAAGATGGCAGGTGGGAAGGAAGATATATTAAAGGATACGACTCAAACAACAAAGCAATTTATGGATATGTCTATGCAAAATCATATCGAGAAGTAAAAAATAAAATGATTTCTTTTAAAAGAGATATACAAAATGGGCATTTTCAGACAGCACAATTGAAAGAAGAAATCGTTTTGTTACAAGATATAACAAATGAGTGGTTAACCGATATTAGATGTCAAATAAAAGATTCTACTTATATCAAATATAGAAATATGATCCAGTCCTACATAATTCCTGAAATTGGAAATTATCCGATCAATAATTTAACCATAGAGTGTCTGAATTCATTTTTTTCAGAGTTACTTCAAAATGGTGGGCAAAATCATCAGGGATTATCTGCAAAAACAGTTGCCGATGTCCTGTCGCTGGTCAGAAATATGTTTCGCTATGCAAAGGCAAAAGGAGTGGATGTACCGTGTGATGCAAGAGAGATTATAATCAAACAAAATGCCAGAGAATTTCGCATTTTCAGCATTCATGAACAGGAGAAATTATGTCAATATTTATGTACCCATCTTTCCCTTAAAAATATAGGAATTCTATTGTGTCTTTATACAGGATTGAGAATCGGAGAAATCTGTGCATTGCAATGGAAAGATATTTCTTTTATCGAAAATACCATTTATGTACATCAGACCATGCAGCGACTGCAGGTCGAAAATGCAACAAAACAACGTACAAAATTAATGCTCACAACACCCAAAAGCCCTTGTTCCATTCGAGTAATTCCGATTCCAGAAGATATTGTTAATCTTTTGAAAAATACCATTCACGAAAAACAAGGATATATGCTTACTTGTCAGGAAGATTACTGTATCGAACCAAGAACGCTACAGAATCATTTTAAACGTATATTGAAAGAAACTGGAATTAAAGAAACAAATTTTCATACACTTAGACATACATTTGCGACACGATGTGTTGAAGCCAGATTTGATATAAAAAGTTTGAGTGAAATTCTCGGACATTCCAGTGTAAACATTACAATGAATCGTTATGTACATCCGACAATGGAACTAAAACGACAGAATATGCAGCGTTTAACCTGTTCTTTCGCCGTCAGCTCAAGCCGTCAGAATGCCCAGGATTACTAGAAAAACTGAATATTTTCTATACTTTCGCAGAGTAGGATACTCTGCGAAAAAATAATCAGGAATATGATGCTGTGCAGATTATAATCAGGATTAAATTAAAATTTATTTTAACACTTAAATGTTCTGAAAATATGAAATAAATAGGTTGAAAAAATAAAGAAGTATAATTTTTTCATAATTTTCTGCAAATAAGGGAGGAGATAACAACGGAAAAATTCAATATTACCTATGGCATGCTGACAAGTTCCGGGGAGCGAAAAGCCAACGAAGATTTTCTGGACATTCTTATCAGCTCGGATCGTCAGGATTTTATCTTGTGTGACGGTCTGGGCGGACATGGAAATGGGGATGTGGCATCCAGATTTGTGACGGAAACCATAAAAGAAGCCCTGGAAAAGGAAATGAGTGTCGAAGAGAGCATTATGGAAGCACAGGAAAAGCTCCTGGAGAAGCAGAAGGAAGAGCATGCGGAAAATTCCATGAAGACGACCGTGACCTGCCTTGAGCTGTCAGGAAATAAAGCAAGATTTGCACACGTCGGAGATTCCAGGATCTACCATTTTGAAAAAGCAAAGTACGTGCAGAGAAGTCAGGATCACAGTGTTCCGCAGATGCTGGTAAATCGAGGGGATATCAAAGAGAAAGACATCAGGCACCACGAAGACCGAAGCCGTCTGCTACGTGTGATGGGAACGGAATGGGACAGTCCTAAATATCAGGTGGTCGATGATATAAAACTGACAAACCGCAGCAGCTTTTTATTATGCAGCGACGGATTCTGGGAGCTGATTGATGAAAAACAGATGTGCAAACTTTTGAAAAAGGCAGCGGATCCGCAGGACTGGCTTGGAAAAATGGAAGAGATTGTGCTGAAAAACGGAACAGGCACAAACATGGATAATTATTCGGCGATTGCAGTGTTTGTAAGATAAAACGATCGCCTGAAAGGAAAGAAAAAATGATAAGACGATGTAGCAAAGGGCACTGGTACGACACAAGTACCAACAAGGTATGTCCGCACTGTAAGCTGGAAAGTGAAAAGCTTGGAATCGGTATTCAGGATGTGGAAGAAGATGACCGCACGATATCGATTGCGGATGTCGGTTTATCGCTGGGAGATGAGCTGGGAGCCATTATCGGCAATTCAGTGGGAAATCCGATCACCGGAACAGCGATACCGGGCAGCATGGCGAGCGGAGAGGACGATGATAAGACAATTTCCTTTGGGTTTTTCGGAGATACCAGACAGCAGCCGGTGACAGGATGGCTTGTCTGCATGACAGGAAATGAGCGTGGAAAAGATTATCGTCTGCATGCGGGCAAAAATTTTGTCGGCAGAAGTCCGTCGATGGATGTGGTGATGGTGGATGACAAAAAGATTTCGCGGGAAAAGCATTGTTCCGTGATCTACGATCCGAAAAGCGATTCTTTTTATGTGGCAGCAGAATCAGGAAATCTGGTTTATCTGAACGATGAGCTTCTGGAATCTACTGAGGAACTGGAACAGGAAGACAAGATCACGATCGGAGATACGAGTTTTATATTTATACCATTCAGCAGGGGGAAGAGAAAATGGGAAAACGAATAACAGGAATTCTTGCAGCATTTATGCTGGCGGTGCTGGCAGGCTCCGGTATGGTACAGGCAGCTGCTATAGGGACACCGTATGTGGCAGAACAGGCCATCGGTAAAGCACCAAACATGAAAGCCTATGTAACCGGTTCAAAGATGAAAAAAGATGCAGCGGTAACCGGCAAGATCGGTGATATCGAACTTACGCAGAATGGCGATATCACTACCTTTCAAAAAAGCGGCGAAAAGATGAATTATATCATTTTGATGGATAATTCTGGTTCTGTAAATGAAACACAGTTTGCAGAAGCAAAAGAACAGCTGAAAAATCTGAGAAAATCGCTGAAAAAAGGCGATGAGATGACACTTTGCACCGTTGGAACGGACAATGCCGGCGGCGAAAAAACACAGGTTTTTGCCAGAAAGGTACAAGGCAAAGACAAAGAGAAAAAAGAACAGAAAAGCGACTGCAAAAAAATAGAAAAAATTCCGTATCTGAAATCGGCGAATATCAAAACCGTTTTGTACCGTTCGATCAATCAGATCCTCAAAGAACAGGCATCACCGGAAAAAGAACCGTTCTTCTGCTGATCACAGATGGTGAGGACGATTTTCAGGGAAAAGATATCGATAACGTTTCCACAGCAAAGACCGTAAAAGAAGCATCCATTCCGGTATATGGAATCATGCTCAACCGGAAACCGCCAAAATCCGGAAGCTCCGCAGGATCCGATGAGAAGATTTCCTATACAAGAAATCAGATCCTGGAAGAGAAAAACAGCCGCGGTTACTATTATGACTGCAGCGTGGAGGCCACACCGGAAAGCGTAGATGCCGCATTTAACACACTGACTACGTTATGGCAGAAAGAAACTTATGTAGTCAATCTGACCGCTTCCACCAATCAGACAGCAGGCCGTGGAAAACTGGCACTGACGGTGAATAATTCCGCTGTTGGAAAAATTTATGTGGATTATTCTGCGTATGACAAAGACAGTGACGCTCCGGCACTCGTTGGTGATGTCGAAGAAGTGAGCAGCAATTCCATCAAATTTTCCATCCAGGATCAGAACGGTGTCAACAACATGGATGCCAATGAGGCAGCCAACTATATGATCCAGACTGTTTCTGACAACGGAGAGGGCAAAGTATGGTCGATCGAATCCATCAATACCGCAGTATCCGGCAATCAGATCACAGTCACACTGACAACCGGCGAGGAACTTTACAATGACAGCTATACGCTGCATCTGACAAACATCCGTGATAAATCACAGGATCAGAATGAGATGGATGTCACCGCAGAGTTTAAGATCACGACCGGTCTGGATGCAAAAAAAGTGGAATTTCAGAACACGATCAAATCTTACTGGTGGATCGGACTGATCGTTCTGGTGCTGATCATCGGTGTGATCATCGTGATTGTGATCCGCAGAAAGAAAACAGAAGTTGTCGGCGTTGTTCCGGATGACCTGGAAAAAGCAGATACCAAAAAGATCCGCCTGACGATCACCGACCGTGCCGGAATGATCAAAGACGTAGAATGGAATGTAGAAGGAAGCCTGTTTGTAGGACGTTCCGATATCTGCAACATTTTCTTTGACGATGACCGTTTATCCAAACAGCACTTTGTTATAGAAGTCAACAAAATGGGCTGCTACATCGTCGATCTTGAATCAACAAACGGAACCTTTGTAAATGGCGTCAAGATCACGAACCGGAGAATGCTTCTGGATGGCGATGTGATCACGGCAGGAAGAGAAAAGTTTGTATTCCATCTTCCAAAACAGCAGCTGGAAACACAGGATGTTGTTTCGGAAGAAGGCAAATAGAAGAGGGGGTGGAAACAGACGATGTTTGGAATAAAAAGAAAAAAAGCAGTGCAGCCGGAGCCGATACCGCAGCCGGTGCAGAGCAGACCGGTGATCCGCACGGTTCCGCAGATGACCACACTGGCACGAAGTTCCGTCGGAAACCGAAATTATCAGCAGGATGCACTGTATGTCAGTGAAAGCAAAGTCCTGTCTGCAAATAAAAAAATCCGACTTCTGGCAGTTGTATGTGACGGAATGGGAGGAATGGCAGACGGAGGCAAAGCGAGCCGCACTGCAATCCAGATGATGGTGCAGGGATTTAAAAATATCGAAAAAGCACCACAGGTCAATATACCGGCATTTTTTCAGCAGGGAATCTATGCGATCGATCAGGTAGTCAGTGCTTTCCCGAAGGAAAACGGAAGAGGATCCGGAACAACGATGGTGGCATGTATTGTAGAAGACAATAAATTATACTGGGCATCCGTGGGCGACAGTCGTATCTATATCATCCGCAATCATCAGATGCAGCAGGTGACGCGTGACCACAACTACTGGCTCAGACTGCAGGAAAAAGTGGCAGCCGGTCAGATGACAATGGAAGAAGCGATGGCACAGCGTCACAAAGAAGCACTGATCAGTTATCTCGGCATGGGAAATGTCTCTTTGATGGACATCAATACAGAGCCGTTTACCATGCAGTACGGCGATATGATCATGCTTTGCAGTGATGGCATAACCAAGACACTTCCGGATGCTCAGATAAAAAAGATCATTTTGGCAGACGAAGTCAGACCGGCTCAGAAGGCAGAAGCTCTGGTAGAGGCAGCAACACATGCAAATTCACATTCACAGGATAACACTTCCGTGGTGTTGCTCCACTACGAAGAAGTTGATATAAAAAAACATCATTAAAATAAAAAGAAAAAACAAATGGGAGCACAGAATGTGCAGGAAAGGAGAACATTATGAATTTATGCAGATGTGAGAACGGACATTTTTACGATAAGGAGAAATACCCAACCTGTCCACATTGTAAGGGAGGAAGTGCAAGTGACGAAAAACGAACAGTGTCCTGGTGGGATAAAAATGGAAGTGATGGAGCTACGGTACCTGTAGATAATATACCTGATAAACCGTCGATTTCTGTACAACAGAAGGAAAATCCGTTTGAAAAAGAAGGGGTCGGATCCCAACCGGCAGTTCAGCAAATTCCATTCAACACTCCGCCGGCTGTAAGAGGATTTTCAGCCAACGATATAACAATAGGAGTCGATAACGGAGATACGCCAACCGTACCTTGGGATCCGAATCAGAGCGGAGACGACGATGATGATCATACCGTAGGATTTTTTGATGATGTCTTTACAGATACAACAAAAGAAGCAACAAAGGGACCGGTAATACCGGGAATGCCGGCACAGGCATCTGTACAGCATGTCAACAAAGTATCCACACCTTGCGTGGGATGGCTGGTTGCACTTGGCGGTGAGCACATCGGAACAGATTTCCGCCTGAAAGTCGGAAAGAACTTTATCGGACGCAGCCCGAAGATGGACATTGCCCTGACAGAAGACAAGAGCGTCTCCAGAGAACGCCACGCCATCGTTGTATATGATCCGAAGTCAAATATGTATCTGATCCAGCCGGGAGAATCCAGCAGCCTTGCATACCACAACAACAACCTGCTCCTGACACCGGAAAAATTGGAAGCATATGACATGATCACAGTAGGTGATGTCAACCTTCTGTTTATGCCGCTGTGCGGTGCAAAATTCAGCTGGGGAAGCGTGCTGGATGAACTGAAAAAGAAACATGAATAACAGATAAGAGGAAAGAAAATGGAGCGTTTCGCAAAAAAATTCCGGGTAATGGGCAGCATCTGCATTTTGCTGGAGCTGGTCACGCTGTTTCTGCCGTTTATGAAACGGGTGCAGGAAAATTATCCGGAGGATATATGGAGCCGACTGGATTACATTCAGGGGGCGATCGGTATATTTATCGGAAATGTAAGAGCGGATCTTCCACAGACCTTTACGACGACGCAGGCGGCATGGATTCTCGGACTGATGGCACTGCCGCTTGTCATTGCCGTCGCAGCGTGCGTATGGGGGATCGTTGGAGATCACAAACAGAGAGTGAGCAGCATTCTTATTTTTCTTGTTTTTCTGCTGGATATCATAATGTTTGCAACAAAAGGAAATTTTCTGCTGCAGGGCGAAGAAGGTCAGTCGTACCTTATGGGAAATGGAAGTATGTATGCACTGATCATTTCAGGAGTCAGTTCCGTATTCTCCGTGCTGGCATGGATCGCAACGCCGAAGATTGTCAAAGAAACATCGGATGAGATACCGCAGGTAGCAGAGATCAAACAGCAGCAGGTAGAGGCAAAATACAACGTAATGCTGGAAGAACAGCCGGAAAAACCGCAGGCAAAACAGCAGATGCCGCCGCATGGTGTGCTGGTCGGTATACAGGGACTTTATGCCGGAGCCGAGATCGCCATGAAGGACGGAGAAGAGATCCGACTTGGAAGAGCAGAAGGAAATCACCTGATCTTTACCGGACAGAGAAGTGTCAGCCGTAACCACTGCAAGATCCGCTGGAACGAAGCAAAACAGAGCTATCTGTTTCTGGACTATTCCAGCAGCGGAACTTACCTGAATGGTTCGCAGGACTGTCTTCCGCAGAATCTGGAGATCGAAGTGCCGTGCGGCAGTCAGATCGCACTGGGAAACAGAGAAAATATTTTTTTATTGAAATAAGGGAGCAAAAGTATGAGTGAATTGTGCATGAATTGTTTTAGCGTTAAGGGTGCATATGAAGTATGCCCTTACTGCGGTTATGTAGAAGGAACTCCTCCAAAGCAGCCACATTACCTTACCCCGGGAACCATCCTGGGGAATCGGTTTATTGTGGGGACTGCGATTGGTGTGGGAGGATTCGGAATTACCTATAAATGTTTTGACATGACCCTCGGTGTCGTGGTTGCAGTAAAAGAATTTTATCCGGCAGGTCTTGTAAACCGTGCACCGGGAGAATCCAGAGTCGGTCTGCTTTCCGGTGACAAAAAAGGCCAGTTTCAGGAGCAGCTCCAGCGTTTCCTTCTGGAAGCACAGAGCGTAGCTCAATTCGGAAAAGCCAAAGACATCGTAAACGTTTTTGATTTCTTTGAAGAAAACGGAACGGCCTACATCGTAATGGAATACATAGACGGTGTACTTCTGAAAGATTATCTGGACAAACAGGGCGTGATCGCTCCGGATGCAGCCATGAGCATTATCATGCCGATCATCGAGGCGGTCAAAAAAATTCACAGTAAAGGAATCATTCACAGGGATATCAGCCCCGACAATATTTTTATTGCCGATGAAAATACCATCAAAATCTTTGACTTTGGTGCAGCACGTTTAAATAACAGCAAAGAAGGTATGGCGGCAGAACCGGTGATCAAAGTCGGCTATTCTCCGCTTGAGCAGTATCGGGATAAGAGCCGCCAGGGATTTTATACGGATGTTTATGCCGTAGGAGCCATTCTCTATCAGATGCTGACCGGAGTCAAACCGATCGAATCCACTGAGCGAGAATTTAAAGATGAACTGAAATCACCAAGAGAACTCGGCGTCAAGATCAGTGCAAACACAGACCGTGCCATTATGGAGGCACTGGCCGTCAGACCGGAACTGCGTTTCCAGGGCATCCAGGAATTCCAGGAAGCACTGCAGAATAAAAGAATCGCAGAAAATCCAAAAGAAAAACTGAAGAAAAAACGAAGAACCAGAAACTGGGCGATCGCTTTAACAGCAACAGCAGCGATGGCAGTAGCCGTCGGAATCGGACTGTATTCCACCGTTCTGAAGCCACAGGCATCCATCTTTGAAGCCGAGATAAAAAAAGATACAACCATTGTAGTCTGGGTAGAAAACAAAGATCAGAAAAAACAGATCGATGAACTGGTGAAGAATGGATTTAAAAAAGGCACGACTTCCTATCCGGATGAAAATATCCAGAAAATGCAGAGCGAAGATGAAAAAGTCCAGGTTCAGATCGAAGTTAAGAAAGATATGGAACAGGCACTGCAGAAAGCAGACGAACTTCCGAATATGTTCCTGACGGATCATGTGACAGATCTCTCCAACTATAAGCTGGTTTCTCTGAAAGAGAATGTTTACGATTCCCTGGATAAAAATGCTTATCTGTTTTTACCGGAAAACGAAGAAATGTTTGGAGAAATGAAGGAAATCCCAACCGGGCTTGACACCCTTCTGCTCTATTCCTGCAGTTTTGAGTACAACAAGGACAATACACTGACAGATTCCTGTTTTATGGATCGAACAGACAATACCATTAAACTTTCAGAACTGATCGCAGAAGATCCAAAGAAGGCAACAGAGAATCCGGAGGATTCGAGTATGCTGAACAATCAGTTCGCGGCAGTATTAGATGATGACAGTTTGTCAAATGTCCTGCTGCTGAACAATGAGATTTCCTGGAAGAAAGTGGCATCTAAAAAAGCACTTCCGGATGACACGATGATCAGAAATTTTTCTTCCCTTCAGACTCTGCGTGTGACTGCACAGAACGGAACAGAAAAAGACAGCGATAAATATCAGATCAACAAAGGAAAGAAGAAACAGAAAGTTTACGGAAGCAACATTCTTGCGGGAGTTGCTTATCGCAAAATCATGAACAATGCAAGAGACAACAAAGGAGAAGGTGCAAATACACTGAAAGATTACAAGACCTATGTTGTAACGGATGAAGAAGGCAAAATGCTGGTTGAATTTTCAGAGCGTTATGCGATTACGCAGGCATCCAGCACTGACCAGCAAACGGCATGCATGCGTCTTCTGTGGGTTATGTTGAGCGAGGCCGGTCAGACACAGAAAAACCAGCAGCAACAGACAACCTATCCGATCATGCGGAGCGTATTTGAGAAATTCCAGACCTACAATGCAGGTTACGAAGGATTCAGCGAACTGGAGCAGGCCAGAACCCAGTGCATCACAACAGGACCGAATAACCGGGAACTGCTCAGGTTTGTGTCAGGAATTGGCAAGAAACAGAAGGTGGAAGGAATTAAAAAATACACGGACAGTTATGCAGAGAATTAAGGGAGCGTGAGTATTTTGGAAAAACAATTCGAAAAGCCGATGAAATGGTATAAATTTGTGATTTATTTTCAGTTGTTTGCGGCAGCAGTTTTTAATGTTGGAGCGGGAATTATCTTTTTTACAGGTTCGCACTATGGGTTGGATAGTTTTGAACTGAAATTGTTTTATGGAGTGTTAAGTAATTTAAAAACACTGGATATCTGTATGGGAATTGTATCTATTTTTCTTGCTGTTTTTGCAATTATTGTAAGACAGAAACTGGCACATTTTGATGAGCAGGGGCCGAAACTATACTTAAGTTATCAGCTTATTACCGTTGGAGCAAATTTACTGTATATAGTGATAGCAACGGTAATTGTATATCAGGCATTTGGTGACAGTTCAGGTGATGTATGGAATATGTTTACCGGTGCATATGCAAGCTGCGGAGCCGGCATTTCCATGTATCTTGTAAACAAGGTTTATTTTAACAATCGAAAAGAATACTTTGTCAATCATGGAACTTCCGATATACCGGGAGAGAAAAATGTGATTCCACAGCCGCCGAAGAATGAAGTACCGGAACAGCCAGGAGAAGATCCGCATTATGTACCAGTACAACCACAGCCAGGAGAAGATCCGCATTATATACCAGTACAACCACAGCCGGAACAGAAACATGGTGTACTTGTTGGACTGTGCGGTCTCTATGCCGGAGCGAAAATTGAGATGAAGGACGGAGAAACGATCACATTCGGACGGGCAGATGATAATAACCTGATTTTTGAAAATGAAAACAGAATCAGCAGACATCACTGTATCGTTCGCTGGGACGCCCAGAGACAGAAATATATTTTCAGGGACTACTCAAGCGGCGGAAGCTACATCAACGACCAGCAGGACTGCCTGCCGCAGAACCTGGATCTGGAAATCGCCTGCGGAAGCAAAATCGCTCTCGGAAACAACGAAAATGTATTTTTATTCCAGTAGCAAAAGGAGGAAAAAGAATATGAAGAAAAAAATAGTTGCGTATCTCTTATGTATGGCAATGGGAATCTCCCTGCTGCCGATGCCGGTTACACAGGCGGCCGATCATGATGCAGTGGTGTATGAAGAAGAGAAAGATACAGAAAAGCAAACAGAAACAGAGACTGAAGCACAGACGGAGACAGACTCAACAACAGATACACCGAAAGATGCCAGAACAGAGATTGTTTTTGAAGAAGATCAGTATCTGGAAATGAAAACACCGGATAAGGGACAGACATCTAAAGATGCAGCAGAAGAAATCAAGTTCTCAACAGATAATGAAAATTGCAGTATAGATTCAGTAGCCTGGTATGATATCACTGACACCGCAGACAACGAAAAGCCTATGGAAGATACGGAAGAATTTCAGGCAGGTCATAACTATACTGTCAGAGTCATTTTAAAAATAAAAGAGGATAAAGAAGAAGCACAGAAATTTGGAGAAAATAGTAAAGCGATTCAAATTAAAGTAGACGACGGTGAAAAAAAAGGACTTGAGAAAAAGAATATAAACATCGAAGAAGATGGAAAAATGATGACGCTGGAATATACTTTTGATCAAGAAGAAGCAGCAGCAAAATTAAAATTTCTTATCGAAGAAGCGGAAGAAATTGAAAAAACAGGTGAAGATTACTATACAAAAGAAAGCTGGGATGAATTTAAAAAGACATTAGATGCAGCAAGAGAGCTTTCTGTAAAGCCAGAAGAAATGACGATAAAAAATATTCAGAAGGCAATCCAGGTTCTGGCAGATGCGAAAAAATACTTGATACATCCTCATAAATATTCAGTCAACAAGTGGGAATGGGGAAAAGATAACAAATCGGCAACAGTGTATTTGAAATGTGATAAATGTGGCGTAGATGATCTGACAGTATCTGCAGCAGTGAGTGAGATGAATACAAAGCCGACTTGTACAGCAGACGGAAAAACAACATATACAGCAAGTGTAACTGTAAATAATAAAACGTATACAGATACAAGAACGACAGTTATTCCGGCAACCGGTCACCATATCGTAGTTGATGTAAAGAAACAGCCTACAAAAAAAGCAGAAGGAGAGCTGGTGAAACATTGCAGAGACTGCGATGAAGTAACACAGAAATTAGCTCTGCCAAAGAAAGAAATTACGATTTATATTGGTGCCAAAACCAATACAAAGAGTGCACAGAAAGCAGCAGAAGAAATCACAACAACTTATAATACCGAAGATTATACAATATCATATGCAAAAACAAAAAATGCAAAAACATATGAAAAGTATTTTAGTTTAAAAGATGCACAGAAGAGCGGAAATCTGAAATCAACACTTACGCTCAATTCAAAGAAACTTTCACAGGTGAAGCTTGGAACGATTCCACTGAAAGTAACTGTAGCCGGAAAAACATATACTACAAAACTGAAAGTAAAAATTGCAAAGCCGGAGGCGAAAACCTTTAAGGTTACAAGAAAAGCAATTACACTGGGTGGCATCAAAGGAGTACGCTACGATCTGAAATACAATTATAAAGGTGCTACGAAGGTAAAAATTCGCGTTAAAGATGCAAGTGGTCTTAATGAGAAATTTGACAGAGATATGACTAATCCAAAAAGTAATTCCAAGAAATGTTACCTGAACATAAAGGACAGCGATCTGAAACAGTTTGGTGGTAAATACAAATTTCAGGTAGTAGTTTATTATGGAAAAAATGTTTCGGAAATGTTGACGGTAGAAAAATAATAAATAATCAGACAGGAGAGAAAGACAATGTTAAGAATGAACAAAAATTTAAAAAAAGCAGCAATGACATTCGCAGTATGTGCAACAATTTTCACTGTACCAACACAGGTATCAGCAGCAAAACCGAGCACGGCAACCGTAAAGAGAGCCTATGAAAAATATGCATCAAAAAAACTGTTATCCAAATCAAAATATCCATATGGAGCGTACACTTTGTATGACATTAACCGGGATGGCGTACCGGAAATGTTTTTTGAATACATGAGCGGTGCAAGATCAGGATTTAAAATCTATACTTACAAAAAGAAAAAAGTGGTAAGTGTAAAATCTTCAACAGGAATCAGCTGTATTTATTATAATTCAGGTAAAAAACAGATCTGCATTTTAACTTCCAGTGGGGCATCTGATAACACTTATACCTGTTATAAACTGAGCGGTAAAAAATTGAAAAAAGTTGTGCAGTATAAGAGTGTTTCATCAGGAGGCGGAATGAAATTTTATAAAAATAAGACGAGAATTTCAGGAAATCAGTATATGTCTTACGTTGGAACATTTGATAACTGGAATACAGTCAGGGCTCATTAAGAGAAAAGTAAGTCGGAGTAAATGTTCCGATATCAGCAGAAAAAGAAAGGAACGAAAGAGCTATGAAATTATGCATGGGCTGCATGAATGAGATAGAAGATCATCTTTCCATTTGCCCGTATTGTGGATTTAATGAGACTGCACTTCGTCAGGAAGCTTACTATCTCGATCCGGGTACGATCATCGGCGGAAAATACATCGTCGGACGAGTTCTGAGCTATGGCGGACATACGGTGTCATACATGGGAATGGATGCAGAAAACAACAGAAAAGTAATTGTAAAAGAATACCTTCCGAGTGATTTTTCCACCCGCTCGGAAGGGGAAAAAGAAGTTACGATTTATTCTGGAGACGGTCAGCAGCAGTTTGAACAGGGACTGACCAATTTCCTGAATGAGGCAAATCGTATCCAGCATCTGCGGAATATAAATGGAATCGCAAAAGTTTATGACTGTGTTTCTGAGAATGAAACCGGTTATGTGATTTCAGAATATGTAGAAGGACATACATTAAAAGAAATTCTCGAAAACGGAAAACGTTATTCAGCAGAAGAAGCAGCAAACTTTATCCGCAAAATTCTGCAGGGATTAGTTGAAGTGCACCGCATGGATATCGTACACTGTGATATTTCACCGGAAACCATTATGGTTACAAATTCCGGTGATATCAAACTGACCGATTTTGGTGCGACACGTTATGTCACGACAGCAAATTCGAAGAGTCTGTCGATTATCCTGAAAAGAGGATTTGCACCGGAAGAGCAGTATCGAAGCAAGGGTGTACGAGGACCGTGGACGGATGTATACGCACTTGGTGCAGTTATGTACGATATGATCACCGGAACAGTTCCGCAGGAATCCGTAGAACGTGCGTTATCAGATGATTTGAAAGAGCCGTCAAAGCTGGGAATTTCAATTCCGAAAAATATGGAAAATGCTCTGATGAATGCCCTGAATGTTTATCAGAAAGACAGAACACCGTCTGCAGAAGCATTTCTTGCAGAGCTGAACAGCCGGGAAGTAAAACGTATAAAGGTAAAACAGCAGAAAAATAAAACAGGAAAAATTCCAGTCTGGGCAAAAGCTCTGGTAGCCGGACTTGCCTGTGTGGTAGTGGCCGGAGGTGTATATATCGTAAGGAATACACGAAACAGCAGCACTGTGATTGCTACAAACGTGATCCAAATGGAAGATCTGACCGGAAAAACAGAGGAAGAAGTTCAGGAGTACGTTGAGAAGCTGCAAAAACAAGGGGTGGAAGTAAAGTATGCAGGAATAAAAGAAACCGTTTTTAATTTGGATAAACCGGATGGAACAGTGGCAAAACAGACTCCGGAAGTCGGTACGATACTGTATGATCCACAACAAAAAGAAAGCAACACGGAAGAAACTCAAACAGGACAGGCACAAACAGAACAGACTCAGACAGAGCAGGCACAAACAGAACAGACTCAGACAGAATCGATGCAGGATGATAAACACGTCACGGAAGTGACAGTAACCTTGAACAGTCAGACAAAGATTTCCTATAAAGAACTCCGTGATATGGGAAATGCTTATGCGATGGCAAAAGCGTTACAAATTGATACCAAAGATAAGGAGCACTTTATTCCTGTAAAAGAAGGTGGGGATAATTATTATGATTTAGTTTCATTGGAGATCTCAGACCGGACAATTAAAAAAGAGGATCTGGTTAACCTGGAAAATCCGGACGAACGCCTGAAGTATCAAAAAGAAAATATCAAAATTTACTACTATGAAACGAAATTCCTTTACTGGAATGAGCTTCCGGATTTTAAAGGCAAGAATATAGAGGATGAATATCAGGCTTATCGTTATAGAAATGAGACAAAACGAAAAAAAGCAGGAAAGAGAAAACTGTCGGATTATATGATTGATCAAAATTATTATGCAATTGAAGGAAAGTATAAAGAAGGGGATATTGTAGACCAAAATATATCTCCTAAAACCCAATACGATGAAACCAACTCGGGAGAGCCGCAATTAAAAGTAAAAGCAATAAAAACAGTTTTCGAGTATAAGGGGAAGAAAGGGAAAGAGTTTGAAAATGAGTTAAGTGAGAATCAGTTCGGGTTTATCAGATGTAGATATGAAAACGGGGATGATATAGAGGGAGTACCAGATAGAGATATTGTCGATGTCAAAGTATATAATGCTGAAGATAAAGACCTTGAAACTCCGCTTGAGTATTTTGAAAAGATACCGAATGAAAACGGTGCGGATAGACATGTATGTTTTTTGATTATAGTTAAAGATCTTCCGCAGCCACCTACATCAGGCACATCTGGATTGAATTCAGATGATAGTGGAAGCTATAGTAATTCAAGTTCTGGATACTCTGACAGTGGAAAACATAGTGATTCTGTTGCTGGAAAAAATGACGATGGAGATTTTCTGAATGGAGGTCATGATTGAAAGAATGGAGAAAATTAATAAAAAAGGAAATAGAAAAACATGAAACTTTGCTATCATTGTATGTCGCAAATCTCCAATGACAAAGCTGCTACTTGTCCTGTGTGCGGCAAGAGTCTGGATCCGGAGGAGCAGAAGCCGCGTTTTCTGAAGCCGGGGACGGTTCTTGGCGGGAAGTTTATTGCCGGGTATCATCTTGGGTCCGGTGGTTTTGGTAATACCTACATTGGCTGGGATCAGGTTTTGCAGAGGAAGGTTGCGATTAAGGAGTTTTATCCGGAGCAGTACTGCGGCAGGGGGCAGGATGGCCTGACGGTCGTGGTGGCGGATGAGAGATTGATTTCACGTTATCAGCGTGGACTGCAGCAGTTCCTTGTTGAGGCAAGGAACGTTGCTGCCCTGCATGATGTGCAGGGCGTAGTAGAGATTTCGAATTTCTTTGAAGAGAATGGCACCGGTTACATCATCATGGAGTATCTGGAAGGAATGGATGTGAAAACGATTTTGCAGAAATCCGGAAATAAAAAGGATTATGAATGGAGCAGAAGAGTTATTCTGACGGTACTTTATACTTTAAAAGAAGTTCATAAAAGAGGGGTGCTTCACAGAGACATTGCCCCTGACAATATTTTTGTTACAAAAGAAGGTATTGTAAAACTGATCGATTTCGGAGCAGCAAAAAATGTCACGGTTATGGACAGCAGCAAGGATGTCTGGCTGAAAGCCGGATATGCACCAATTGAGCAGTACCGTAATACGTTTGAACAGGGACCATATACCGATCTCTATGCGGTGGCGGCACTTTTTTACCGGATGCTGACCGGGCAGAAGCCAGTCCCGGCTGTAGACCGTCTGGAAAATGATCCGCTGGTTCCGCTGTCTGATATGGGGATTTCGATTCCGCAGCAGGCAGAGATGGCGATCATGGTGTGTCTGAATATCATGCCGGAGTACCGACTCCAGAGTGCGGAAGAATTCATGGAGGCTCTTGACGGCAAGTTCTTTATTCCGGTCTATGAGCCGACCTGGATTTTGCCAAAGGAAAAGCCAAAGGGAATCAAAGCGAAGATAGGTGCTCTGCCGGTTGGGGCAAAAGTAGCAATCTGTCTGCTGGGTATTGCACTGATCGGCGGCACCGGAATCGGTGTAATGTCAGCTTTTAACAATCAGACACAGACCAGTATGGAAAATGTCCAGCAGGTTCTTATGGTGGATCTGAAAGGCAAGACACGGGAAGAGGCAAATAAAGAGATTGAAAAACTGAGTCAGGATTATGGATGGGATTTGAAAGTGGATACGTCATTGACCGTTTTTGATCCGTCCAAAGAGGTTGGCACGGTAAGTGAGCAGTCTATACCGGCAGGAACAGTTCTTTATGATGCGGCAGAAGATGTCGAACAGCAGTCAAAAGCAGGAAATCTGACATACACAAACGATGGATTACATACTCAGGTGTCCGGTACGATCAAACTTACACTTTACAGTAGAACGGTGCGTTACAGAGAACTGAAAGGTCTGGATGCCTATACCATTGCAAAGAAGATGGGAATCAATACAAAAGATAAAAAGCGTTTTATTCCAAAAGAAAGTGGCGGAAAGAAATATTATGACCTGCTTTCTTTACAGATCGGTTCTGAAAAAGTTACAAGCGGTGAGATCAATAAAGCTGAGAACAGGTACAAAACATTTGAATATAGCGATGATCTGAAAATCTACTATTATGTGACGGACTTTTTCTATTGGAAACAGCTTCCTGATTTTACTGGTTATCAGAGAGTTGATATGATTCCGAAACAGCAGCTGTACCGATACAGCGATGAAAACAAGAAAAAGAAAGTTGGTAAAAAATCTATCGAACGATCCAGTTTTCTTGATAAAAATTATTACACGCTCAAAGGTGTGCATGAAGTAAATGACATCGTTGGTCAGAACGTAGCAGCAGGAAAGAAATACGATGAATCAAACCCGGGAGGTACAATCCTGAAAATTAAAGTAATTGGAAAAGTGTTTGATTACGAAGGAAAAACCGCAGAAGAATTTATAGAAGAATTAGAGGCAGAAAATTTCTACTATTATGGAATCAGGACCGAGTCTGATGAAGGAGGAGATTTAAGCTGGAAGATTTCGAAAGTAACGATGCATTTTCCTACCTGGGATGAGAACGGAAAAATGGCGGAAGGTGCTGATCCACTGGACTTTGTCAGTGGAGATGATCGAATCAGAGTTTATTTTGACATAGTGGTCAAAGAGCCGGAAAAAGAAACACCAAGTACTTCAGCACCAAGTAATCGAAGCAGTGGAAGTTACAGTGCCCCATCATCAGGATATGATAACAGCGGAAGTTACAGTGTACCGTCGTCAAGAAATAGTAGCAGTGACGGATGGTTTGATAATGGTGATACGGTAGGAAATTCTTCTAAACCACAGGGAGAGAGCAATGTGCCTTCAAATAGTGGCGAAAGAGGATTTAACGATTTTTCAGCAGACGACAATTCATCTACAGGCAGAGAGGCTGATGATTTTTTAGCGATTATTCCATAATTTTTTATGAAGCAAATAACAACGCAAAGGGGTGAGAATCAAAGTGGGAAAGCGATTAGTCAATCCGGACAGTCTCTGTATGGGATGCATGACGGAATTGCAGTGGCCGGGGATGCCGTGCCCGAAGTGTGGATTTGATATTCGGAAGTATCAGAAGCCAAAGAACAGTTTGCCTCCGTACGAGATTTTGAACGGAAAATATTTGCTTGGCAGAGTCCTTGGCATAGGCGGCTTTGGAATCACTTACATTGCGTGGGATTTTTATCAGGCGAAGCGTGTATGTGTCAAGGAGTATTTTCCAAGGGAGATCGCCGTTCGAAATATCTATGGACACACGTATTCGGAGCAGCTTTCCGTTTCTCTTTTATGCAATACGGAGACGTACACGCAGCACTGGGACAAGATCCAGTCTGCTTATATGAAAGGGCTGGAGGCTTACATCAAAGAGGCAGAAAATCTGTCACGGTATTATCTGATGCCGGGTATTGTTTCGGTCCGTGATTTCTTTTACGGAAATTCGACGGCATATATTGTTATGGAGTACATAGATGGTATTGATATGAAACAATATGCCAAACTGCGGGGCGGCAGGCTAAAGCCGGAGGAAGTGATTTCTCTTCTGAAAGATGTTCTGAAAGCTTTGCAGGCAGTTCATGAGGACAACATCATTCACCGGGATATCAGCCCGGATAACATTATGCTGACACGAAAAGATATGCATGCAGTCCTGATTGATTTCGGGGCGGCACGTACCTATGGAAACAGCGAAAATGCACCGGTTCTGCTGAAACATGGTTATGCACCGATTGAGCAGTACAAGCGGGACGGAAATCAGGGTCCATGGACGGACGTTTACAGTATGTGTGCGAGCATGTATTTTCTGATGAGCGGGATTCGGATTCCGCCGTCACCAGAGAGGCAAAAACACGACACGGTGCAGCGTCTGCAGGTCATGGGAGTTCCGATTTCGGATGAATGGGATCTTGCCATCTGCAAAGGGCTGAGTATCGAGCCGGAAAACAGGTATCAGTCGATCCGGGAACTGTATCAGGATCTCTATCATGAGTAAGGAGGGCATCATGGAAAATCGTTATCTGCCGGGGATGCTCTACTGGGAAAAAGCGGGACAGAGTGTATGGAGAATGTATGACCAGCTTCTTGAGATCAAAGTGCTTGCTTTCCGGGCAAAAGAAGGTCAACAGGAGCAGCTGTACCGGATGGCACAGAAACTGGAGAGACTGAATCTGTTAGATGAGCATTTTGTAAAGATTCTGGCAGTCAAAAAGATTGATACAGACTGGTTTTTATTGTTTTCTGTAAAAAACGCAGAAGAGAAAAAACAGCAGATACAGGCGGTTCTTGCAGCGAAAGATTTACAGGAAACAGAGGAAATGCCTGATTTTTCGCAGTACAGAGAACAGGGCAGAAAGAAAGAGCAGGTTTTGCCGTGCGGCACGATTCTAAATGGTCAATATCAGGTTTTGGACTGTATCGGGATCGGAGGTTTCGGGATTGTATATCTTTGTCAGGATCTGTATCTGAAACGTCTTGTTGCGGTGAAGGAGTATTTTCCGGAACAGTGGGCGGAGCGGGAGAGTTCGTATGTTTCCGTGAAGTCTTCGGATAAACTGAACGCCTATCGATTTGGTCTGCAGTCTTTTTACGAAGAGGCAAAGATGATGGCAAAGTTCCTGAATACGCCGCATATCGTCACGATTTATGATGTATTTCCGGAAAATGATACTGCCTATCTGGTGATGGAATATTTATCCGGAATCAGCATTGGCAGGGAGATGCGGCAAAGAGAGTATAAGCCATATTCCGCAGCAGAATTATCTGAGATCATAAATCCGGTCATGGATGCACTGGAAGCCATGCATGACCAGAGGATTGTCCACAGTGATATCAGTCCGGGAAATATCATGCGTACTTCAAACGGAGATATTTGCCTGATTGATATGGGGGCGGCCAAATATACAAACACTGCAAGACCGGTCTTAAGTGCGGCATTTCTGAAAGTCAACTATGCGGCACCGGAACAGTACCGAACAGCACGACAGGGGATTCCGTACGATGAAGGGCCGTGGACAGATATTTATGCACTTGGCGCCACGATTTATTATCTTCTTACCGGGCAGAAACCACCCGATATCATAAAGAGGCTGGAGGGTAAAAATACAAAACTGTGTTTGCCGAAAAAACCGAGAGTAAAACGTGCAAGACAGTGGCAGACCTTTCTGGGACATGCAATGGAGCCGGAAATCAAAGAAAGAATTGGTTCAATCCGACAGTTCCGGGAAGAAAGTAAGGGGTTATTGAATTAGGGAAAGGAGAGGTTTATATGGACAATATTTTTACTGCACTGGTCAGAAGAAGGACCACAGGTGTCGTGATGGAGTTTGTTCTCTGGTGTATCGTCTGCTTTGCGGCATTGTTATCTTTGATCGCACTGGCGATGGGAGCAGGCAATTTTGTCTGGATTCTGCTGCTTTTAACGGCGGCAGGTCTTGGCGTGATCATGGCATTTCGTTTGAAGGAAGTGGCTCTGCTTTACAGTGTGTGCGTATTTAATGCAATTTTATTTTTGATCCATTATCTGGTGTTCAGTGTGAGTTATGGAGGAGGACCGCAGACGGCATTCAGTATTGTTTTGTTTATCTTAACGTTTCTGCTGTCTCTGGCAGTGGTTGCCTGTGCATTTGTCCAGTTTTTTTCGAGGGTGAATATGGGCACGGTGCTGACAATCCTAGAAATCTGCAATGTGGCTCTGATCATGATCATGCAGATTTTGATGTATGCGGCACAGTATGTCGGTGAAGACGAGTATTATAATATCAATACTTATCACAGAAGCTGGATGAATGCCAAAGGATACTGGATCGGAACGACAGCATTCTGGCTGATTCTGGTTCTTATTGCTGTCTTTTATGCTTATTGTTTCTGGGGTCCGGTAAGCGACAGGGCAGATAAACTCTATGTAAGCAATGGCGGAAACAGAGGCGGCGGCAGTACATATGCCGGATTTCACCCGGGAATGAAGGGAGTCACCGGTGCATATGCGGGACGCACGATTTATCTGGATGGAAGAACTTTAACGATCGGATCTTCGGAGACGGTGAATGTTTATATCCCGGATCCGCAGGTCAGCAGAACACACTGTGCGATACGTTTTAATTCGCAGACGGGATATTATGAGATTCTGGATCAGTCTACGAATGGTGTTTATCTTGGAAATGGTGCAAGGTTATATCAGGGCAGATATACGGCAGTACAGAGTGGAACAACTGTTTTTATTGCATCGCATCAGTTTATGTTGCTGTAGTGTGAGTTAGAAAGGGACAAAGGAGGAAAGAAAACATGAATGGAAAAAAGACAATGAAGGCATGGCAGATGATCGTTGCGGTCGTTTTGCTGGCGGCAATGATGATCACAATCTTTTTACCGGCATTTCATCTAAATGGAAAGTCTCTGAGGAAAGCTCTTGAAAAAGTTGTATCGGGAGAGATGGTAGACCAGACGGCAGAGCTTGCCGGAATTGATATGGATGAAATTGAAGATCAGATAGATCAGGCAATCCAGACGGCAGAAAAGGCAGGAGATATAAAATTAACAAGCATTTCTTTTGGAAATATTATGACAAGAGATGCAGGCAGATATTTTTGGGTTGATGAGGACAAAACATCCGATCAGACAGAGATCCTGAAATCGCTCAAATCCGTATATAATACATTGCGTATCATACTGTGGATTGTTTACATTGCGGCGATTCTGGTTATTGTACTTACGATTCTTGGTTTTGTATTTGAATGGTCAAAATACATTCCACTGGGAATCAGTGCCGGATATGGTCTGGCAGTGGCAGGAATTTTTGGATTTCTGCGGTTTGTAATGCCTGGTACACTTGCAAAAAATAATTTTTTCAAAGAAGCATTTGCGGAAGTTCCGATTTCAGAATCTCTGATCTCATCTCTGATCTCCAGAATATTTACAAGCTTTTTAGGATGTGCATTTTTGGTAGCTCTGATCATTGCCGTTCTGATCCTGGTGTGGAGCGTGGTCAGTATGTTTGTTGGTGGAAGTAAGAAAATAATAGAACCGCCGATACTGCCGCCAAGGCCTCCGGTAGAGCCGCCATATATTCCGCCGGTACCGGATTCTGGTTTACAAGATAAGGTGACTGAACTTGAAAAAGAAAAAGAAAAACTTCTTAAAGAAAAAGCAGCACTTGAGAAAGCACTGCAGGAAAATCAGAATGATCAGCAGCCTCAGATGGGACAGGTTGTATGCATCAAAGGTGTTGCAGTCGGACAGGGATTTTCACTTCCGGAAACGGCAAAAATTGTTGTCGGAAAGAGCAGGCAGAATACAAATATGCTTATTAATTCTCCGATGGTGAGCAATGTACACTGCAGCATCCGCTACAAAGCAGCGACAAATACTTATATTGTTAAGGATCATTCATCAAACGGAACCTATGTAAATGGGGCAAGACTTCAGAAAGATGTGCCGATGAGCTTCCCTGCTGGAACGGTATTACAGCTGGCAGATGGCAGCAATGAGATCAAATTAGGTTAAGACTGACAATTCGGTGGACAGAATCCGGCCATTTGTCCAACAGGACGAATGAGCTGGATTTTGTTATATCAGCCAAAGCAGGGGAATTTGGAAATGCAAAAAGATCAGAAAGAAAAAATAAACGGTGGGCAGGTTTTTGTGATTCCACATATTGTATATGATCTGTATCCAAGCGGATATATTTTTGGGTTATCCGGTGCTTTTAAAGGAGAAGAATATCCGCTGTATGATGTGCCGGGAGAGAAATGTGTGATCGGACGAAAAGAAGGATGTAATATTCAGATTATGGATGGAAAAATCAGCCGTGTTCACTGTATGATCCGAATGATTTCGACTGGAGAATATGAAGTGACGGATTATTCTTCCAATGGAACTTTCTATAATAATCAGAGACTGAAAAGAAAAGAACCATACCGTCTTCCGAAAGGAGCGATTCTGGTACTTGGGGACACAGAAAATGTACTGCAGCTAAGGGAAGAAAGTTGGTTGCAAACTCTTCCAAAGGAGCAGAAAATGAAGTATGTATTTGGAAAAGACAGGGAATCCAAAGTAATTATAAGAAAGGATGAAAACGGGCAAAAGCAAAAAAGGAAAAACATCGGAATTATCGTAGCTGCACTGCTGGTTGTTTATGTGCTGTTTATGGTGCTTTTGTTGATTCTTTTCGGAAGTTCTTCTGGAAATCAGATAGAAACTAAAACGGTACAAAAAGAAACACTACAAAAAGAAACATTACAAAAAGAAATGGTACAAAAAGAAACGGAGACACAGAAGCAGGAAAGTGAAAAAAAACATGTTTCCACATCAAAAGAAGAACTTCAGAACAATACCGTTACTTATGACGATGGAGATTATGTCTATACGCCTTCGGAAGATCATATCTTTCTCGATGATACGGAGAATATGATTTATTATGACAATCTGATCACGGTTTATCTAGATAAGAAGATCAGCGACCAGGAAAAGGAGAAGATAAAAAAGAAAATTGATGGAGAAAGCATTGTGAGTGATCTTTCAGGTACAATCAATATGCTTGATATCGTGGTTGCACCGTCTGATTATACCGAATTACAGCAGAAAGCAGAAGAACTGACAAAAATGGATGGTGTTCAGTATGCCATGATTTCTTTTCCGGTGATGCCGGAAGAGGATACGGCAGCTTACTGGGATGGAGATGGCGATCTCAAAAATGAGGCTTCTCCATCCGGTGCGGACTGGTGGGCTGAGGCTATTGGTGCATACAGTGCATGGGATTTTGAACGATACTGCAATCCGATCGTGGTTGGCGTTATGGACAGTGGATTTGAAGTGAGCCATATGGATCTTCAGCGGAACGGACACTCTGTGCTCACAGTGCTGAATGACAATTCAGCAGATGATCATGGAACACATGTGGCTGGTCTGATCGCTGCACAGGATAACAATTTGGGATCAAGAGGAGTCGTTCCATCGGCGGATGTGGTCTGTATTGACTGGGCACAGGAAGAGGACGGCACAGAAGTTAATTTGCTTACACCTACAGGGGTGAGTCAGGGATTTAAACAGATGATAGAATATGCAGAAAGAGAACAACTGCCGATCGTGATCAACAATTCCTGGGGGAAGGTGCGAAAGTTACGGGAGCTTCTTGCAAGATATATTGCTCCGAATCTGGCAGGTCGGAGCAAGGATTTTAACGAGCTGTATGGAGATATATATACGTTTTACTCATCTGTTTGTGCCACACAGATCATGAACGAGCTTTTACAAAACAGTACGGTGGATTTTCTGATCGTTCAGTCATCCGGCAACGGATATGGAAATGGATTCACAGCTTATAATGTAAAACGTGCAGGGTGGTTTGGCGGAATTGATAAAGAACTCAGGAAACAATGCTCGATGCTTTCCTATGATCTGATAAAAAGTCATATTATGATTGTCGGGGCTGTAGGCGAGAAGAAAAAAGATGGAAAGTATAAACTTCGTTTTAATAGTAATTATGGTGATAATGTTGACATTGTTGCTCCGGGGGAGCATATTTACAGTACTGTTTTGAATAATAGCTTTGGATATAAGGATGGCACATCCATGGCAGCTCCGATCGTCAGCGGGTCGGCAGCGTACATATGGTCTTTGAATCCGGGCATGTCTGCGGCAGAGGTTAAACAAAGGCTGATCGATACAGCGGAGATTGCTGTGAAACATGCCAAAGAAGATACGAGAAGTGAGTATTCGATGCTGAATCTTGGATCGGCAGCAACTTCTACGATTATGGGAACGGTGAATGGAGAAATAAAAGATCAGAATGGCAATGCGATTACCGGGGTACTCTGCAAGAGAACGTGTGAAATATCGAATCAGCAGGTTTTTAACATGGATTTAAATTTTTCGGACAGTACATTTATGATATCAGCAATCGGAAGAATGCCCCTGACCTTTCAAAAAGATGGGTATGAAACGCAAACAACCACCGTAAATGTTTCACCGGGACAGGATATTAAGCTTAAAACGATTGTAATGCGATCAAATGAAACGGAAGACTCAGCTTCGGAACTTGAAAAATTTGCCCGAAATTATCAGTATCTATGCGAAAAATCAGAAACATATGACGGATATATTTACTATCCGAATAATGCAGAAGATATTCAGGGAAGATCCGATCTGGATCCTCAGCCACTGACCTGTGATATTGAAGATTATGACGGAGATGGTGCAGATGAATTGCTGATCGTAAATCTGGAACCATATACGGATATGCAAAGTTCAACAATAAGACTGCAGATGTACGAAGTTGAAAACGGAACGGTTCGTCTTGCAGCAGAGCATTTGTGTCAGGCAACCTATAATATGATTACAGGAGCTGAAGTTTTTCAGAAAGGTGATACCAGAGTATTTAAGTACCAGCAAAATAATCAGTGGATTCTTGCAGCAGAGCAGAGTGTCGAAAGAAGATTTTTTGATGGACATGGAAAATGTCTGTATATGGAGGCTCAATACGATGGAAATCAGTTCAATATAAGAGGCATTGCGGAAGGAGAAACCGGATCGCCGGATGAAGAGCTGATCAAAGAGGATGTCAGGCAGGAATACGCAGCACTTGGTCTGAATGTAGATGTTGATCAGATTTTCAGCCGAAAGAAGCATATATATGATTACATAGACAACCCGGTCAGCCTTGCAAAGACGGAATATTATTACGATTATTCTAAAGTAGAACAGGATCAATGGTGTAAGTTCGGTTATATAACGGTTTCCATGCAATGATAATGGCAGCAATTTATCTACCACCTTAGAGGTCGGAGTTTTCTTGCTGGAAGAGGATAAAAATGGTTATAAAAAATATGTTCGGAAAATTTGACATGTGTGAGGATGCGTGTTAATATATACGATATAAAAGGGCTGCCGATAGACGGTTAGTCTGGTTTAGCTAAAATAGTCGCTTAGTTTCTCAGACTGGGGCGGCTATTTTTGTGGTTTATTAACAAAATTATAATCATTAATATGAGAATTTAACCAAATCAAGTAAGTCCCTTGCTTCAATTGCGAAAAGCAATAAGCAGTGGGTGGGGACTTGCTTGTATCAGGAGGAGTGCAAGCTCCTTCTGATAAACTGCGGAGCAGTTATTTGGTTATGAGCAAGTAGCAAAGCGGATTGCGAATATCCGCTTGCCAAAGAAATATGTGATAAAAAGAAACCGGGAAGTGTTACGTTTCCCGGTTTCTTTTTCTTGTTTTGAAGTACTATATCAGCTTTTTCTTTTTATGCAGAACAAAATTGTGTTTGGTATTTGGTAAAATATATTATATACTATAAAAAAACAACCTTATATAGTATATCTGCTTGAAACAAAGATAATATTTAAATTCGCAGAGTACCTTATTCCACGAAATTAGAGGGGAAAGGGCAGGACAGTCGCTGCATATTCTGACGTTTCAGTTCCATTGTCGGGTGAACATAGCGGTTCATGGTGATATTGACATTGGAATGACCAAGAATCTCACTTAAACTTTTGATATCAAACCCGGCTTCTACGCACCTTGTCGCAAAAGTGTGGAAGTTTGTTGTTTCTACCTGTGCGGCAGTCAGTACATATTTAAAATGGTTTTGCATCGTTCGGGGTTCTACATAAGAATCTGAGCCAGTCAGCAGATAACCTTCTTTTTAATGTTCTTCCAGCGAAGGGCACATATTTCTCCGATACGAAGTCCTGTGTAGAGGCATATAAGAATTCCCATGTTTTTATAGGACATATGTTTGCATAAATATGTACATAATTGTTTTTGCTCATTTATGCTGAACACACGAAATTCACGGGAAGATTTCTTGATTATGATTTCTTTCCCGGTGCATGGAAGTACGATTTGTGGTATACTGGACATGGCATAAATCTCCTTTGTAAAGATGGTTTCTAGTCAACTCCATTATACCAAAGTGAACAGGTTTATGCCTTTTTTATTGGTTGAAATATTGAATTTTCAAGGTTCAACACACCGATATGGTGTGGGAAGTTTTAGGACAATAAGCGGGAATCCTCGGCAATTCAATTACCGAGATGAAAGTGCA
>NZ_JBKVNQ010000008.1:0-54486 GCF_046967715.1 Hominisplanchenecus sp. | reverse complement strand
GGTCTGCACTTTGTTTCCTCGTATCCGGAGTCTGATCCTCATTTTTATCGTTGTTCTGCGTTCCATCTTCTGTATCCATACTCTCTGTCTGCTGTGTTTCCAGACGGGACGCCACTTCTTCGCTCTGCTGCTGTTTTTCCTGCGGACTTTCGCCATAGTAGGATAAATCTGCACCGGAATCATAGGACGGCGTTGTCTCAAATGGAATCCAGCCATAGTAGTCCGTATAAATTTCTGCCCAGGCATGTGACCTGCTGTCTTCTACATTTGCGAGCCATCCGGCTCCATCCTGCCAGTCAAAATCGGCTGCCGGAATGGCAAATCCGGTCGCATAACGTGCCGGGATGCCGTACATCCGCATCAGAAGCACAGCTGCCGTCGCAAAATGCACGCAGTACCCTTCGTGTTTTTCAAACAGGAAATATTCTGCAAAATTCTGATTTTTCGGAAAACGTCCGACCTGTGGATTATAAACAGCACTCTCATCGAGAAACGTCCGCACGATATTGCAGATTTCCTCGATATCCGCCCCTGGATTGTCCGCCACAAACTGCTGCATCCGCTCTGTTCCCTTTGTCGGATAATCCAGATAATGCTGATACACATAGTCGCGGTAATCGTCCGTCAGGCTGTCAGCCGGTTCAGTGAAAAGATATGCAATTCTCTCGATTGGATAATAACGATATTCCTTTTCTGTGCCGTCATCAGACATACCCTGGGAAAAATAAGGAGCGTAGGGATGACTGGCATCGCTTTTCCCCTGTGGAAAGCCAACTGTCAGACGGACTGCCCCATCATATCCCTGTGTATTCGACCAGGCTGCCGCTCTCTGGCAGAAAATTTCTGCTTTCTCTTCCGGATCGTCGTTTGCTTTCCACCTGCTATTCGAGTATTTCGTACCGGTGTACACTTTCAGATAGAGGCTGCCCTGCGGCTGCTGATCCTGGCTGACTGAAAAAAGCACTTCGCCTGTATTCAGGAAAAAATCAGCATCGTTGATCGTACCTTCGCTCACGCCGCCGGATGCTATTTGTGGCATCTGGCTCTGAAGCGGAGCCGTCCATTTCTCGATCTCTTTTATAAAGGACGTCTGCTGGATCCTGGCTCTCGTCTGTTCTTTTCCCTCAAAAAGCGGCTCCAGAAGGGATTTTCCGGCTGAAAATCCGATCAAGAGCAACAGCAGCGATAGAATCCCCAGAAAGAAAGCACTGCCATTTCGCTGCCTGTCGTGTTCTTCTGCGGAGGATGCGATCAGTCCCAGTGCACACAGCAGCATACAGAATGTCCCCATGCCATCCGGAACCTGTCCGAAAACAAATGCCGCACAGAATGGAAGCACCAGAAGTAAGACCGCCAGATATTTGCCGATTTCTGTGCTCAGACAGATAAAAAACAGATCATACAGCAAAAAAACGACCACGATCAGGGCACAGGTGATCTCATATTCACTACCGATCCCCTGATAAACACCCCCAGGCACTGTCATTCCTGACTGGAAAACCCTGCTGATCTCCGCGAATCCTTCTAGGATCACGGAAAAACGCATCCACACAAGAATGGGCGTGACCGCCAGTGTGAGCAAAAGCAGCAGAAACTGCCTTTTTTTCATCAGATAGAGTATGCCCATCCAGATCCCGGCTGCCAGCAGCACACCATACAGCAGATCCGCATCATACACAACGTTTATGATTCCAAGAGCCGTCTTCATCCATCCGAAAACACCAAGGATCATATAGCAGACCGGAACGATCGCAAGAAATCCGGATGTTACCGTTCTCTTTTCTTTTTCGGAGATACTTGCCTGCAAAGAGAGGCCTGTATCTTTTTTTCTTTTTTTCATATCTTACACTTCCAATACAAAGCCTGAAAGGCTCTCTTTCAACTCCTCTTCTCCAAATGTTACGGTATCTTCTTCGTCTCTTTGCAGATTTCCTTCTTTGTCCAGAATCAGAACGGTGCTGTAAGTTCCTTCCGGATAGGAGGAAAAATAAGCTGCTTTCACATCATATTCCTGCTTATAAAAGGAGTCCTGCATCAGAAGATCCAGCATTTCGTAGAGATCCTGTTCTTTTTTCACTGCATGACGCCGGATCTGTCCTTCTTTTTCATCGTACCACGCCACAAAATGCGGACATTCTGCCTCAAGCATGGAAAAACAAAGCGAAGCCGCCAGCTCAAAAAAGTGATCTGCTCTTTTTGCACCGCCTTCTTTCTGACTAAGCTCCAAAAGAAGCAATACCTTGCAGCCGCACGGCATACTGTATTCTTTTGTCATCAGCTCGCCGCTTCTTGCACTGCTTTTCCAGTGAATCTGCTGCATCCGGTCTCCCGGTCGGAATGCGCGGATCTGAAAAATCTCGGACGGATCATCCCCGCTTCGCTCCTTCTCATATTCATCGCCTTCCACCGGAAAATTTCTGGTTTTCATGGAAACCTCCACCGGAAACGTGTGGATATCAGGCAATACATTAACATTTATCTGAGACCGTACTCTGACCTTTCTTGCAAAAAGATGCAGATAATCACTCACCTGCACTTTTTTGAGTGAAAAGACCATTTTACCGCAGTAATCTGCTTTTGCACTGATTTTTATCGTTTTTTCCGCTTTTGCCGCCACACTCTCATCCACGATCCTTTTTTCACTGCATCCGCCGCTGCGGTTCTCACATTCCAGAATGGTATATACAGCAGATACCGGCAGCAGTCCGCTGTTTTTTATATGAAGCTCCATCTCAAACGTCTGCTTCTTTGCAGATACCGGCACTTTCATATCCAGCCATACACGGATATGCAGCTTAAGATACCAGGACATCAGAAACATAACTGCTGCCAGAAGCAGTTCAAATGCCAGCATCGCAAGCATCCAGGTGCTGTCATACATGATCTCCAGATATATCGTGATAAGAACCAATATCATATACCATACTTTTCTTATCATACCATACCTCCGCTAATTCTTTTTCGGTGATGGTTTTGCCACGCCGGCGAAAATCTCTTCCAGAACTCCTTCTGCTGTCACATGGTTGGCTCTTGCCTTGGAGTTTAAACGGATTCGGTGATGGTTGACTGCCAGAAATACCTTCTCCACATCGTTTGGCACGACATAATTTCTTCCCGCCAGATAAGCAGCCGCCTTGATCATCCCCGCCAGAGCGATCGTTCCTCGTGGGCTTACACCAAGCTCCAGCATCGGATGCTGTCTGGTCTTTGCGATCAGCTCTGCAATATAATTGTAGATCACATCATGGATAAAGATTTTGTCGACTTCTTCCTGCATTGTCAGCAGATCGTTCATCTGGATCACCGGTGAAATGCGATCTACCGGACTGCCGCTTCTGTGGTCTTTTAAAATGGCAATTTCGTTTCGGATATCCGGGTAGCCCATGGAAATACAGATCATAAAGCGGTCCAGCTGGGATTCCGGCAGCATCTGTGTTCCTGATGAGCCGATCGGGTTCTGTGTCGCCATGACGATGAACGGCTTCGGCACTTCTCTTGTAATGCCATCCACCGTCACATTTCCTTCTTCCATCACTTCTAGCAGTGCGGACTGTGTTTTCGGGGATGTACGGTTGATCTCGTCTGCCAGAAGCAGGTTGCACATCACCGCCCCCGGCTGGTACTCGAATTTGCCGGTGTCCTTGCGGTAAATGGAAAATCCTGTGATATCTGCCGGCAGCACATCCGGTGTGAACTGCACACGGTTCTGGCTCATGGCACATGCCCTTGAAAATGCCAGTGCCATCGTGGTCTTTCCCACACCCGGGATATCCTCGATCAGAATGTGTCCCCTCGCAAGAATGGCCATCATCACCATTTCCACGCAGGAATCTTTTCCAATGACTGCTTTTTTGACTTCGTCAATTACATTTAATGCATTTACCAGATACATAGTTTCCTCCTGAAAAATGCCACAGAACCCTCTCTTCTCTATGAGATTGTCCTGCGGCATTTTTGTCACATTATACTGAAATTTCAATATTTCTTCCGGTTTTCTGATATTTATAATACCGCACGCCTGCCGCATTCATCATACGTTTGGATGCACGCACGCTCGGCGTACCATCGTATTTATCGCAGTCGTATACTACGGTTCGGATCCCGCACTGAATGATCGCTTTGGCACACTCGTTGCACGGAAAGAGCGAAACATAAAGCTTTGCTCCCTCCAGGCTGCCTCCCCGGTAATTGAGGATTGCATTGAGTTCGCTGTGCGTTGTATAAAAATACTTGGTATCGTACGGATCTCCTTCTCTTCTCCACGGGAATTCATCATCAGAACATCCCTTTGGAAATCCATTATATCCAATGGACAGGATTTTATTATCCTCGCTCACAATACAGCAGCCAACCTGTGTATTTGGATCTTTGGATCTGAGTGCCGCAAGATGTGCAACCCCCATAAAATACTCGTCCCAGGAAATATAGTCGGTTCTTTTGTCCATACTTTCCTCCAAATGACGTTCTCCGTCAGACTCAGGCAACGTCTATTTTGTGCCGAAGATACGGTCTCCTGCATCGCCAAGTCCCGGTACGATATAGCCGTGGGAATTGAGCTGTTCATCCAATGCACCGATGTACATATCCACATCCGGATGACATTCCTGCATCTTCTTTACACCTTCCGGTGCTGCGATGATGCACATGAAATGGATGTGCTTTACGCCTTTGTCTTTGAGCATCTGGATCGCCGCGGTTGCAGATCCGCCGGTAGCCAGCATCGGGTCTACGACAAAAACTTCACGCTCTTCAGAATCTGCCGGCAGTTTGCAGTAATATTCCACCGGCTCCAGTGTTTTGGGATCACGGTACAGACCGATATGACCGATCTTTGCGGACGGAATGATGGAAAGCATACCGTCAACCATGCCAAGACCTGCTCTCAGGATCGGCACAACAGCCAGTTTTTTACCCTGTAATTCTTTTACGGTTGCCGTGCAGATCGGTGTTTCGATCTCTACGTCCGTCAGTTTCAGTTCTCTGGTTGCCTCATAGCACATCAGCATTGCGATCTCACTGATGATCGTACGGAAATCTTTGCTACAGGTGTCTTTTCTTCTGATCACCCCGATTTTATGCTGGATCAGCGGATGATCCATAACTTTTACTTTTGACATAACGTTCTCCTCATTCTTACTTCCTGTCTTTTCTCTTATTTGTCTTCGATCATTTCGATACGTCTGATGTGACGCTCATCCCCGGAAAATGGGGTATCAAGGAACGTATCTACGATCTTCAGGGCAAGTCCCGGACCTACCACGCGGCCGCCCATTGCCAGAATGTTGGCATCGTTGTGCAGTCTCGTTGCCTCTGCACAGAAGCAGTCGGTGCAAAGTGCAGCACGGATGCCTTTTACCTTGTTGGCTGCGATGGAAATACCGATTCCGGTTCCGCAGATCAGGATTCCTTTCTCAAATTCTCCTCTTGCAACAGCCTCTGCCACTTTTTTGCCGTAGATCGGGTAATCTACCGACTCTGTGCTGCTGCAGCCGAAATCGTGGTATGCAATTCCTCTGTTTTCCAGATGCTTCTTTACTTCCTGCATCAGTTCGTAACCGCCGTGGTCACATCCAAGTGCTAACATAGTAGTTCCTCCTCATTCAACACAACAACCAGGCTGCTGATCATGCTGTCAAGCAGCTCATAGCAGGCTCCGTAGTCCGCAAGACTTCCGCCCACCGGTTCTGTAACATCAGTTTCTTCTTTTATATATTCGGAAAGCTGCCAAGTGTTCTGAACATTCTCATGCTCCTGGAAAATCCTCTGTTTGAGAGCGTCTTCCATCACAAGGATCAGCGTCCGCTCATCAAAATCTTCCTGTTCCAGCATCTTCGCCGTATGATCTTTCATGGTCAGCCCGTGGCTTGCCAGGATTGCTTCTGCTTTCTGATTGACCGGCTCCGGAAAGAGCACGACAAGTCCTCTGGACTCCACCTCCAGCTCTGAGAGCAGAAATTTGCTTTTCAGAATCGCTTCCGCCATCGGTCCTCTGCAGGTATCGCTGTTGCTGACAAAGATCAGTCTGTCGTATTTCTTCATAGGCTATACCTCCATCACCTGATGGCCTGCTGCTTTCATCAGACGGTTCATGATCGCCTGCCCCATCTGCGGTGTCTCAAAACTCTCTGAATAGATGCGATCCACCTGAAGCGTGTCAAAATCTCTTAATATGCCAAACAGATGGCGTGAAATGCTGAGCTCATCGCTGCGGCTGCCGATCGTGCGGACAATTCCGCCCAGGTAGTCTGCTGCTGTCTCCGTTGAAGCGATCACGCCGATCTTCTCGCCTGCCGCTTCTCCTTCTTTTAACAGTTCGTTGATCTTTGCCGTAACCTTTTCCTGCTCTCCCTCAACGATCGTCAGACTTGCCTTCGGTGCATAGTGACGGTACTTCATGCCCGGTGCCTTTGGTTTGATGCCGCTGTCATCCGAGAGGATCGCACGGTCGATCTCCGTCTTTCCGATCACTTCTTCTAACATCTGCTGATTGATATAGCCCGGACGCAGGATCGTCGGAACGCCCTCGCTCAAATCTACGATCGTAGACTCCAGCCCGATCCCTACCGGACCTCCGTCAAGGATCATCTCGATCCTGCCGTCCAGATCCTCCTGCACATGTGCCGCACAGGTCGGACTTGGCCTTCCGGAAGTGTTGGCACTCGGTGCTGCGATATAACCGCCCGCTGCCCGTATCAATGCCAGTGCCACCGGATGATCCGGCATACGCACTGCGACCGTATTCAATCCGCCTGTCGTCCCCATCGGAACCAGATCCGTCTTTTGAAAAATCATCGTAAGCGGTCCCGGCCAGAAGGCATCCGCCAGCATTTTTGCTTCTTCTGGAATTTCTGCCGCAATTTTGTTTAATGCTTCAAATTCTGCAATATGTACGATAAGAGGATTGTCGGAAGGTCTTCCCTTCGCAGCGTAAATTTTCTCCGCCGCCTGTTCATCCAGTGCATTGCCGCCAAGTCCGTATACCGTCTCCGTCGGAAACGCCACAAGACCGCCGTCTTTTAAGATGCCGCCGGCTTCTGTAATGATCTCCTGATCGATCCCTTCTTTTATGTTCGCTGTGATTGTCTTCATAATCCTGCTTCCGTCCTTTTTCTTCTAAAAACCTTCTCTGCGTCTCTGTTTGCGGAGTGCATAGCGTTTCTGTCCTGCTTCCCACTCTGCCTTTTCACTCTCGCTCTCAACGATCAGTCCCGGGACTTCCACTGCATGTCCCTCCTCGTCGATCGCCACCATCACCACATAGGCACGGTTGATCACGCGACGCATTCCTTCAAGATCCTCGACATAAGTATCGACACGTACCTCCATCGAAGTGCGTCCCACATAAGTGATACGTCCGATCAGAACGATCGTATCATTTAAATAAGCTCCGGCTTTGAAGTTGAGGTTGTCAATGCTGGCCGTCGTGATCCGTCCTCCCGCATGCCGCATGGAAACGATCCCTGCCAGTTCATCGATCCACTGCATCAGCTGTCCGCCGAAAAGCCTTCCATATCCATTGATATGGCGGTGCATCAGAAGATACGTCTGCTCTGTCATAGAATCCTGAACTCTTTTTTTCTTATCCAAAATGATCACCCCGGATTATTCGTCGTCTCTGAAGATCACGCCATCTTTGCCAAGGGTACGGAAATCCATATCGATCATGCGATCAAACAGGTCATCCTCATCGTCTTCGTCATCATCATCAAAATCGTCGTCATCAAAGTCTCTGTCCTGATATTCATAGGCACTTAAATCTGCCTTGCCGTTAGCATACAGCTCACGGATCGCTTTTTCTGCTGATTTTGCATCGATGGCAACTGCGATGTCTTCCTCCGGGCCGCAGATCTCCATGAGTTCTTCGTCTTCAATATAGGCAGCTTTGGTCACTTCCATAACTGCCAGAAATCCTTCTTCATCTTTATATAATACCTGCATATTTGTTCCTCCTGCTTTTTGATGTTATGATACCTGTGAATCATTCTGTGCTTTGTGCTCCCGGTATCGTTGTTTTACGCTTTTTTTATTATAACACAAGAAAGCCCTGTGCAAAACCCTATTTTTTGTGAAATAAAAAGGAAGCCAGACTTGTTACAAGTCTGGCATTAGGAAAGAGAAAAAATGAAATATATGTAAAAAAGGAATGAACCTTTGTACAAGTACTATCATAACGGCATTCTGTGAATAAAGTGTGTTCGAACGGTGAAAGTATTGTTATGAAATTCTAAATCATTTCCAAACATTCTAAACAAAACAGCAGGAAAGTGTGTACATTCTTGTGAAGAATTGTTGACGAACCCTGTTTCCTTGTTTATAATGAACTCCGGTTATTGTTACGCCCGCAGGGCGTTTTTGGTACAAAATACTGAATTAGGAGGACACCATGAACAAGTCAGAGCTTATGAAAACTGCAAATGAAATCCGCAAAGGTGCAATCACCGGCGTTTATTCTGCAAAATCCGGTCATCCGGGCGGTTCTTTATCCGCAGCAGACATTTACAGTTATCTTTTTTTTGAAGAATTAAATATAGATCCGAAAAATCCGAAAAAACCGGATCGCGATCGTTTCGTCCTTTCCAAAGGACATGCTGCACCTGGTTATTACGCAGCTCTTGCAAACCGTGGATATTTCCCGGTGGAAGATTTAAAGACACTGCGTCACATTGGTTCTTATCTTCAGGGTCATCCGGATATGAAACATATCCCTGGTGTTGATATGTCAACCGGTTCTCTTGGACAGGGTGTTTCCGCTGCCGTTGGTATGGCAATCTCTGCCAAACTCTCCGGCGATGATTACCGTGTATATACACTGCTTGGTGACGGCGAGATCCAGGAAGGACAGGTATGGGAGGCAGCCATGCTTGCAGCCCACAGAAAACTGGACAACCTGGTTGTGATCGTAGACAACAACGGTCTGCAGATTGACGGTAAGATCGACGATGTAAACTCTCCTTACCCGATCGACAAAAAATTCGAAGCGTTCCGTTTCCATGTGATCAACGTAGACGGGCACGACTTTGATGCACTGAAACAGGCTTTTGATGAGGCTCGCACCGTAAAAGGACAGCCGACTGCCATCATCGCAAAGACCATCAAAGGAAAAGGAGTCTCCTTCATGGAAGATCAGGCTTCCTGGCATGGTGTTGCTCCAAACGATGAACAGTACAAACTCGCTATGGAAGAACTTGAGAAAGCAGGTGAAGCATTATGTCAGAAGTAAAGAAAATCGCTACAAGAGAGAGCTACGGAAATGCTCTTGTTGAAATCGGAAAAGAACATGAAGATCTGGTTGTACTGGATGCCGACCTTGCCGGAGCTACCAAAACCGCTATTTTCCAGAAAGTATTCCCAGAAAGACACATCGACTGCGGTATCGCAGAGGGCAATATGATGGGCGTTGCAGCCGGTCTTGCTGCCACCGGAAAAGTCCCGTTTGCAAGTTCTTTTGCCATGTTCGCAGCAGGCCGTGCTTTTGAACAGATCCGCAATTCCATCGGCTATCCGCATCTGAATGTCAAGATCGGTGCTACACACGCCGGTATTTCTGTCGGCGAAGACGGTGCTACACATCAGTGCAACGAAGATATTGCCCTGATGCGTACGATCCCGGGCATGGTGATCATCAACCCTGCCGATGATGTGGAAGCAAAAGCTGCCGTAAAAGCTGCTTATGAATATGTCGGTCCGGTTTATATGCGTTTCGGCCGTCTGGCAATCCCGGTATTCAATGATGAGAGTACCTATAAATTTGAGCTCGGCAAAGGTGTTGTCCTTCGTGAAGGCAGCGATGTTGCGATCTTTGCAACCGGTCTGGAAGTTTATGAAAGCATGCAGGCCGCAGAAATGCTCGCAGCAGACGGCATCAATGCCAAAGTCATCAACATCCACACGATCAAACCGCTCGACGAAGAGCTGGTAGTCGCTTCCGCAAAAGAATGCAAAAAAGTGGTTACCGTTGAAGAACACTCCATCATCGGCGGACTCGGCAGTGCGGTATGCGACACACTCTGTGCAAACTATCCGACTCCGGTATTGAAAATCGGTGTCAACGATGTATACGGCGAGTCCGGTCCTGCAGTACAGCTGGTGAAAAAATACGGTCTGGATGCAGAGAGCATCTACAAGAAAGTAAAAGCTTTTCTTGCGTAAACTCTTTAAACAAAAGGAAAAAAACAAAAACGACTTTCCGCTATGGTTTTTCCATTCGGAAAGTCGTTTTTATTTTTCTGTTTTTCGGTCTGTCTGTGTAAAATACTTTTTATTTTAGATAGTTCGGATAGAAAGAATCTGCAGATACATCGGATAGTAGCCAAGTCCGTAAACGCCCCTTGCCCAACCGTCAAACTGTGCCTCCGGATCATAGTAAAGTCCGTTGATCTTGACCAAAGAATGTCTGGTAAACCCATCCGGTGCACCATCTACGCCGCCCGGGACACGGCCGGCAATGACCTGTGGCTGATAGCCGATTGCTTTGGCGAGCATGGCAAATCCACATGCAAAATTGTAGCAGTTCCCGGCTCTCTTTTCGTACATTTCCAGGGCATAGTCGTATTCCCATCCGTCATACACAGAGAATCCTCTCCAGGTACGGTAACTGAAATTCGCACGGCTTGTCATATACTGAAAAGCTGCGTAAAGCTTCTGGCTCTTACTCATTTTAGAAGTTGTGATCTTAGCAAGAATCTGCTTGGCTTTCTCCAGGGCTTTCTGTTCCTTCAGCTCCGTCTTGCTCCGTTTTACATAGCCACTTTTTCCGATCTTGACACCGTCTACTTTTTTATTGACCTGCATTCTTCCGCTCTTCTTGGAAAAATATGCTTTTTTGCTGCCGAAAATCTGCCAGCCGGTCTGCATTCTTCCCTTCTTATCAAACGAATACCTGAATTTTCCGATCTGCTTTACTTTATTCTTTACTTTTTTGCCCTTCTGATTGTAGTAATAGCGATATCCGCCTTTGTTTACCCACTGATTTGTTTTTGGTGCCGCATTTGCACTTACCGGCATAAATACTGCCAATGTCAGCACCAGAAGCAGCATCTTTATAAAACCTGCTTTTCTTCTTTCGCTTTTCATCTTTATCTTTCCTTTCCTGATCATGCTCTGTGCTTTCCGTCAGACACTTTAGTACTCTTCAATCGCCGTACTTCCGTCAGAATACGTGATCTCGTAGTAACCATGACCGCTTCCGTCGCAGTCATCATAAGCCTGACGGCTCACTTCCGTCTTGCCGCCTGCCGTGCTGCCTGCGGACTGTGAAGCCTGCTGAGCTGCCTGCTGGGCTGCCTGTTCTGCCGCCTGCTGGGCTGCTGCTTCTGCTGCCTGCTGAGCTGCCGCAGCTTCTTCTGCATCCTGTTTTGCTTTGGCAGCTGCTTCTGCCTCTTCTTTCGAATCGGTGATATATTTCTTAACTACATAACCTTCTTTGTCATCGACTTTGACCTGATACCAGTCGCCTTCTTCTCCGAGAACAGTAATTTCTTTTCCGGTTGCCAGAACGGTCACTGCTTTTGCATCCTTGTCTGCTGCTTCACGCATATACACATCGCCGGATACATACATGGTCTTTTCTTTTGCTTCTGTCTCGGCTGCTTTTTCTGCTTTGGCTGTTTCGCTTTCCGTCTCAGTGGCTTTTTCCGTCTCGGATGCCGTCTCTGTCTGTGTTTCGCTCTGTGTTTCTGCCTGTGTCTGCGTCTCTGTCTGTGTTTCTTTTGCTGTTTCCTGTGTGCTGCCATTTCCACATCCTGTCATCATAGCCATTGACAGAGATGCTACGCAAAGTGCTGCCATCCATTTTCTTCTCATTGTGTTTCTCCTTTTCTTCTGTTTTACATCTGTTCAAGAATGTCTCGGGCATTCTTACTTTCCGCCTGCAAAAGCGGGACTCATCTCACATTTACCTTTTATAAACTCTGTGTTCCGACCAAGATCCAGATTCCGTCTTTTTCGATCAGAACCTCGATCTGTTCCTGATCCTGCATCCAGCTGTCTGCTGCAAAATAAGCAAGGAATCCATAATCTGAGCTGCTTCCGTCTTCCTGCCCAAGTGTCAGCGGAAATGCTTCAAAGGTATCGCCCCCGTTTCTGCGAATTGCGATCCTGGAATCCGTATCCAGAATCGCCTCATCCACAAGACCGCTGACTTTAACCAAATCTCCCTGCACTTCTGCGGTGACTGTGCCCCGTGCATTTTCTTCCATTTCCGGCTCCATAACTGCTCCGACCGTCAGCTGCGGTGCCTCCATCTGCGGCGGATTTTCTGCCATTTCCGGCAGAAATCGCTCTGCACGCTCCACGATCACAGTATCGGCCTGATGCTCCGCAAGATCGGTCATCTGATAAGGGATACCTCTGGAAAAGTAGGCGTTTGCATAGCTGTTTGCAAAAAACGGAAGGATCGCATTTCCAAAGGAATCGCGGTACATCACCAGACTTCCCGTGCTGCCCGGATTTACCGTTGTGATCTTCGGATCAAAATTGCTCTCCACTTCCCCGACATAGGCAAAGACATCTGCCTTGTCGTAATAAATCTCTTTTTCTTCGGTCAGTGCCAGCGGGTAGAGCATCTCATCGAGATCCCCGGTAAAGTCCACGCACTCTTCATAGCTTTCCTGCGTATAATCCGTATGCTCTTTGTCAAGAGCTGTCATCAGTGCATCCCCTGCCAGTGCCGCACCTTTGTTGTTCCAGTGCGAGTCGCGTTCGTGATAAAGCACTTCATCCGAACTTTCCAAGATCTCTTTCAGATTGACATAATTCACATTTTCTTTTTCCAGATACGCTTCGATCCGGTCCATGTTTTTATCTTCTGAAACGATCATGCTGTCGTAGTACGGCATATTTTCACCGTACAGCGTATTTTTATTCGGAGCGATCGTAAAAAGGAATTTCGCTCCGCTTTTTTCTGTATAATCCTGCATCATACTGAGCGTATGTGCTACATTGAAAAGTGCCCGTTCGCTCATCGGCTCTGTGCCAAGGTAATCGCTTAAGGAATCTTTATAATACAGCCAGCCGTTCTTGCCCTGGATCACGCCGTCGGCTGTGGATACACCAAATATTTTTCCATTTATCAGTGCATTTGCCGTGACAAGCTGCTGACGGAATCCAAAGTGATCCTGGAAATATTCTCCTGCCTCGGAGAGGAAATCGGTATTCCATCCTTCTTCCGTGCGAAGCTGCGGCCAGATGGCAAGTTTGCGGTTCTCCGTGGCACTGCCCTGGGTCTGCGGAAGCAGCATACCGACACTTGGGATCAGACACAGAACAAAGAAAAATCCGACATAGATCATGTTTCCTTTTTTCTTCATAAGTTCCTCCTAAAATCTGAAATAAATGAACGGATTGTACGTGCCGCCCGCAAGACTTAACATGCATAAAACAAGTCCGACGATACTGCATACAAAAGCCATATTGTTATAGAATGCCTGATATCTGCCATCGCTTTTCCACTTTTCAAAAACCGGAAAGGAGGCAATGCATGCCACTATAAAGGTTACAAGATAAAGTGGTGTGAGCTGCTGCAGTGCCAGGCTTGTCGATGCCGCTCCCGTTGAAAATCCGGTAAACATGGCTTTTACCCACTGCACGCCCTGTGTCATCGTATCTGCCCGGAAAAAGACAAAACCGATGCAAACGACAAGCAGCGTATAAATACGCATCACTGCGGTTTTGATCTTTCCGCCTTCTTTTCGGAAAAACGGCACAAATTCTTCCAGCATCAGGAAACATCCATGATAAATGCCCCAGAACAGGAAGGTTACGTTGGCTCCATGCCAGATACCGGTACACAAAAATACGATAAATTTATTGATGCAGGTACGCACTTTGCCTTTTCGGTTGCCGCCAAGCGGAATATAGAGATATTCCAGAAACCAGCTGGACAGGGAAATATGCCATCTTCTCCAGAATTCCCGGATGCTGGTCGAACTGTAAGGATAGTTGAAATTCTCCTTGAAATGAAATCCGAACATCCATCCAAGTCCGATCGCCATATCGCTGTAGCCGCTGAAATCAAAATAAATCTGGAATAAATAGGAAAGTGCTCCCACCCATGCAGTCGCTGCCCCGAGCGTCCCGGCCGCTGCTCCAAAAAGTGCATCTGCTGTCATGCCCATCACATTTGAGATCAGGACTTTTTTTGACAGACCAGCAATAAAACGGCGGATACCTCTTGCTACGCCATCGGCACTCTGCGTCCGGTGTTCGATTTCCTGCTCAACATCGTGATATTTGACGATCGGACCGGCGATCAGCTGTGGGAAAAAGGATATGTACAAAAGCACTTTTCCAAAATTTTTCTGAGCTTTGTTTGCCCCACGGTACACATCGATCACGTAGGACATCGCCTGAAACGTGAAAAAGGAAATACCGATCGGCAGACGAATGTCCGGAACCGGAAATCCCGTCCCGAACATCGTATTCACGCTCTCCGTAAGAAAGCCTGCATATTTAAAGATCACCAGAAGTGCGAGATTCAGGATCACCGCCACACTGACGATCCATTTCTTCTGATCTTGAAACCGTTCGATCCAAAGTGCAAACAAATAATTACACAGTGCAGATGCGACCATCAGCACTACATAGACCGGTTCCCCGTATGCATAAAACACCAGACTTGCCAGCAGAAGCATGGCGTTTTTCGCACGGATCCCCGGAAGAATCGTATGTCCTAAAAATACAATCGGCAAAAAGATACATAAAAATACAAGGGAACTGAATACCATTTTCTACCTCCGCCGGATCATTCAAAGCCCTGAATGATCTCTTTGCCGTTCTCTTTGTAGGTATACACGATAAATCCCTGATATTTTAAGATGCCGTCCATGCCGGCTCCCATACAGCTGTCAAAATATTCTGCCTTTTTCGGCTCGCCGATCAGTGCTTTCAGCCCTGCAAAATCGGAATTCTGCCTGTAAGCTGCCAGTTTTTTGCTCTTCTTCTGATTCAGTCTGCCTTTTTTGTCGAAACAGTAAAGACGGTTCTTCACTGCCGCAGTCCCGGTCAGGGCAGCTCCCTTTTTATTGAAATAATATTTCTGCTTTTTGCCTTTTACTTTCACCGTAACCCATTTGTTCTTTACTTTTTTCCCTTTTGCATTATAGTAATAATACTTGTTTTTCACTTTTACAAGTCCCTGTTTTACCGTGGCTGCTTCTGCCGTCTGCATGGAAACTGCTGCCGGTGAAATGCTGCTTACGGTAACGCCAAGTCCCAGAACTGCTGCTGCGATCAGTATTTTTATTTTCTTCATTTGTTCTTCCTTTTCTTAAAAATTTACTTTGATCGTTTTTGATTTTTTGAACGTTGATTTCATGGAGGAAACCGTCTTCATAAAATATTTGCCTTTGCTGTTTGCTGCAAATTTATCCATGTTCGGATCACAGATATACCATTTCTTTCCGACTTTTACTTCACACCATGCATGATCCTGCCATCTTGCTTTATTAAAGCCGTTGGTCCTGCCAAGGCAGATCCTTGCCTGCACACCGGATTCTTTTGCCAGAAATGCATACAGGGCTGCAAAATGATAGCAGCTGCCCTTTTTGTTTTTGATCATCTCTGCCGCAAATGTTTTCTCCCAGCCTCTGCTGTTTTTAAAGCCGATCGCCCTTGCATAGCCGTAATTTTTCTCCACATACTGGAACAGTTTTTTCAGCTGCTTTTTCTGTGTCTTTTCTTTCTTTGCTTTGCTCTTCTTTACAAGTTTCTGAACATCTTTTTCAAGCGTGCTCTTTGCTGCTGCCTCTGCGGTCATTGCCGTCTGCGGTGCCATCATACCAAAGGTCAGGACCGCTGCAAGAATAGATGCTGTCAGCTTTTCAGCCATGTTTCTTTTCATCTTTTTTTCTCCTCGTATAGCCATTTTATTTCTTAATTTTTGCTTCTGTTTCTTAACTTTTTCCGAAGCCTTCCTATTATATCACGTTATATCTGCTTATTTCAACAAGTAATCACTATACATGAGTGTCAAAAAATAACTTTTCCCGCTCATTGATGGATACAAAATTACCGTAGCCTGCAAATGCTCAGAATGACCGTCTGCTTTTATTAGACTTCGAAAAACAGAAAAAAGTTGCATCTGTTTGAATTTTATTTCAAACAAATGCAACTGCTGTTTTTCATTTACAAAATGATGTTGGAGTCAAAAGAATCCATACGAATTGTTCCGTACTTCGTACTCCCACAATTCTCTCATAGAATAAAAAAAGAAGCCGAAAATCTTTCCAGATTTTTCGACTCGCCCCTGCCAAGGAATCGATGCGACAGGATTTGAACCTGCGACCTCTACGTCCCGAACGTAGCGCTCTACCAAGCTGAGCCACGCATCGTTTTCTGTTTTATTTTCTGCTGTTTTCGTCAGCTCCATTAATATATCATCTTTCTTTTCAAAATGCAAGTGTTTTTTTTATTTTTTTGTTTTTTTATTTTATTTTTTATTCTGTCCCTGCCGGAGTGCATTTGCTTCTGGCTGTTCGATTGGCTCTGACAGCAATAAAATCGAAAAAAATGACCGCCGGGACTCTTAAAAAGTCCGGCGGTCATTTTAACCAGACAGAATCTGGCGGTCATCATCGGCAACACCTTTTATTTCTTTGATAACCCTGCATTTTCTGTCGCATACATCAAATGGCTGATTTCATTTTTATTACTTTACTACTTTACTTTTACGCTTTTTTTCTGTCCTTTTCCTTTGAACAGTGCTTTGTATGCCTTTTTCTTTGCTTTCGGTACGCGAACCACTGCATGTTTGTTGATGCCTTTCAGTGCCTGCTTACCGACCATTTTCAGCTTTTTGCCCTTCACAGTGATGCTCTTAAGTCTGCTGTCACCATAGAATGCTTTCTTGCCGATCTTCGTTACGTTTGCACCGATCACGGCTTTGGTGGCTTTCTTCTGGCCGGCAAATGCCTGATCTGCAATTGCAGTCACTTTGCATGTCACATCTTTGATGGTTACCGTTGCTGTCACGTTGATGGTCTTGATGTTCTTCTTTGCAGTGCCATATGCTTCTGCTGTCTTGGCTGCCGCATCGGTTACACGGTACTGTACGCCACCTGCGGTAACGGTATCACCGTTTTTCAGTGTCAGAGAATCTTTCAGTTTTTCAATCTCTTCTCTTGCTTTCCGGGCTTCTTCCTGAGCCTTTTTGATTGCTGCCTCAGCTTCTGCACTGTCTTTTGCTGCCTGATCCTGAACTTTCTTCAGTTCTGCCTGCAGAGCTGCTTTTTCTTCTTCCAGAGAAGCTTTTTCGCCGCTCAGTGTCAGGACTTCTGCCCTTGCTGTATTCAATTTCCCCTGAAGTGCTTCGATCTGTTTTTCAAGAGCTGTTTTTTCTTCGGCTGACGTACCTTCCAGTGCAGCCAGCTGATCCTGTGCATCTTTGATTTTATCTTGAAGTGTTGTCACATTTTCTGTTGCTGCTGCCAGTTCTCTCTCTTTATCTTCCAGCTGCTTTGTCTTTTCTTCCAGCTGTTTTTTCAGATCTTCATTTGCCGCCTTGTCTGCACTTTCCAGTCCTTTGATTGCATCCGAGATTGCACTGATCTGTGCACTTATTTCTTCCACGGTTGCATTTTCTGCATCGCAGACTTCTTTTGCTGCTGCCAGTGCTGCGGTCAGTTTTGCATAGCTTTCTGCCGTATAATTTTCTGCATTCAGTTTTTCTGCCAGATCAATCACTGCTTTTAATCCATCTTTGCTGTGATCCTCTTCCGGTGTTTCACTCTGTTTAAAGTTTACGGTGTATTCCTGTGCTTTGTTTTCATCGCCGTTCTCCGGCCGGAAGAGCACTTTTGCAGTTCCGTTTACGGCATCCAGAACCGTTACGGATGCATTGTTTGTTGCCTGTGCTGTGATCACACCTGATCTGGCATCCAGATTTAGGGTCTTTGTATCTGCATCAAACTGTGCCAGTACTTCCTGTCCGTCCACTTTAATAGAAGTTACTTCGTAATCTCCATATTTCTCGATCGGGGTATAGTATACTTCATATTCTTCCAGTCCGGTCCAGTTGTTGTCCTGCGGCGTCAGGGTGATACGGATCGCTGTGGTTTCAACTGCTTCAAATTCTACATTGACCATCTCTTTGAAATTTGCAAGAGACGGTACGGATGGTTTGCCGCCGACATATGCTACTTCTGTCCAGCCGGTGTGTGCTTTCAGAGGGTTGTCTGCTCCCCAGCCTTTGATATTGCTGCAGCTGTTTGCAGAATCGTTGCCCAGTCTGTTTGCCGGGATCACACCGTCGTTCGCACTGTAATACTCGATCTTGTAATCTTTTGGAAGTCTGACTTTGTTTGCTGCACTTCCATCTTCTTCCATAAATCCAATGGAAACTTTATTTACGGTATATTTCTTCTGATCTGAATCTGCGGTGGAATCTTCTTTTCCGAAGGCACTGATCACAAACGGCAGATGATCGGAGTCTCCTACGGCTGCATCTGCGTTGGTATGATATTTGCCGCTTTCCCAGTCACACCAGATTTTCTTGCCGGATGTGCTGTCAAAATTTTTATTTCCATCAACTGCATTATATACAAGATCGTTGGAAGATGAAAAATATGCGAAAGTCCTTGGCCATTCTCTTGTTTTAGAGGAACCGTCTGCATTCAGTGCCAGGTTTGTATCGGTCGGTGTATTGTTTGCATCTGCTGTCACATCTGCCACACGGACCGACGCTTTTGCCTGAAGTACAGTTTCCCTAGTAACTGCTTTTCCAACTGTTCCGTAAACTTCTACGATTCCAGGATTCCTGAAATCTGCATCTGCAAGATCCCATACAACTTCCTGCTGCTGTTTTTCACCGTTGCTGTAGTATACAGTTACTGTTTCCGGCATGGAAGGTGTTGTCCCTTTTGCTGTTGCCACGGATACCTGCTGCACACCTATTACGGCAGTTACAGTTATTTCTGCTGTGATGCGTGCATTGGTGTCAACCACGGTTCCGCCCGTGCTAAAGGTTCCGATCTGTTTTAACTGTTCTGCACTGATTTCATCCCATTGTACATCCAGTACCTGATCACCGACGTTGGTATGTGCAATGACGGTTCCCGGAAGAGCCGGGCAGACTCCTTTTGCTGTTGTAACTGCGATCGCTTCATAATCCGCTACAGTTATATCTACTGCATTAATCACGAAGTTTTCTTCTACAACACCCTGGTAAGCACCTTTTCCTGTCACAACAATCGTTGCTGTTCCAGGTTCTGTGTTATTTTTATAACTTACTTCATAGTCTGTACCTTCTGTCAGGGTCACTGCCTGTGCATCTTCGGATGCTTTGTAAGTAACAACCGGTTTCGGTGTGAGTGCACTTCCGGTGTAATCAAAGCTGCGATCTTCCAGTGTTACGGTTGTATTGTCACGGTAAATTTCCTGTGCAGCGTAGCGTACCCTTACTTCTGCTGCAGACATATATTTATTTACTTCTGCTGCAGACTGTCCTACGGTTGACACACCATAGAGACGGATATATTTCGCATCGACCGGTGCAAACTGTGCCAGTTTCCATTCTACGGATTTGCTCCATGTGCTGTCTGCATCTGATTTTGCAACTTCCGTCCAGTTTTCGCCATCTGTACTTACTTTGATGCTGTACTCTGTAACGATACCGTTTGTGTCGCTGCTTCTCGGCAGATAACGCAGTGCATTGATCTTTTCTGTTTCTTTCAGTTCAATCTGCAAGTAACGGTTATCCGGATCATTTCGAAGGTCTGTCGGTCCACTTCCGCTTCCCCAGTTTGTATGCCAGATGGTACCGGTATTTCCATCTGCCGCTTTTGCAACAGAACCGCTGCCTTCTTCACTTGGTGCACGCAGTGTCATGTTCCTATAATCATAATCCATAGATGCATCGGAAGCACTGTCGCTTGCTGTATTGTCTTTTCCGAGCATAACCGGATAGATGGCACGCATCAGATGATCTTCAGATTCAATAAGGATACGGATCACACCGTCTGCATCTTTGTCAAGAATGGTCACGCTTGCATTGTCTTTCCCTTCTGCTGTAAGGTCTGCCGCATCAAATTCTGTTTCATTTACGCCAAACCAGCCTTTTTTCAGGCTTGCTTCATCCGCATGTGACCGCCCACTTTCAGACTGGAAAGTGCTGCTTCTGACCCTACCGTAAAGCTCGGGATCCTTGTATTCATTTCCAATTCCGCCAGGGTGGCATCTTTGGTAAATTCTACACGGAAATAGGTTTCGGAAACGGTTTCTTTTACATTGTAAGTACGAACCGTCACACCTTTTTCTTTTTTATTTGTTACCGTGCAGTCTACCGGCGTCCAGTTGACTCCGTTGTCGCCGGATGCATAGATTTTGATCGTTCCGGAAGTCGGTGCGGTATCTTTCAGATACATTGTGAATCCTTTCAATTCAATCGCTGTATCCAGACGGAAATCGAGGGTTCCTTTTCCGCTCCATGCCACATCATCGGCACTTGTCTTATCATCCTGCAGTTTCGCCAGGACATCTGCAACAGATGCATCTTCTTTGCTGGATGTACCGTTGTAATACATTTCCGGCACGTTGCCAAGGGCTTCTGCACCGTCTTTGTATTCTCCATTGGTAACTCTGACTGCTGCAGTCACTTCAAAGTTCTGGTCAAATACGGTTGCCGTTCCTTTTACATTCTTTGTTCCGATTGTCGCTGTCAGATCTTTTGGAATATCCCACTTTACCGGAAATTCTGCTGCCAGGATTGTTCCGTCTGCAAGAACTGCCGGTCTGGCTGCAGGAAGGCTGACTTCTGCATCTTTTCCGACTGCTGCGGAATAATTCAGGACACCTGCTGTCTGGCCGATCGTGCTGACATTGACCGTGATACGCATATTCAGATCTGCTACCGTACCGGATACCGAATATGTTTCTTCTTCTCCGGTAAATGCATCCCAGGTTACTTTCTTTGTCTCGGAAGTATCGTCAGAATAATGGATCTTTACTTCGGATGGGAGAACTGGTTTCGTTCCCTGTTTTACATAATAATTCTTTGCGATCTCATAGCTTACAACGGTCTTTTCTCCGGTTACTCCGCTGCCGTCTGCAACTGTGGTAATGACAGTCTGTGCTGCAGTGTATCCGTCTGAAGTTGCCTTTACGGTAAAGCTTCCGGCATCTTTTGTGGACTGAACGATCGCGATCAGTTTTCCTTTACCGGCTTTTCTGGTCGGTTCACTGTAAGAAGTGGTATCGTTCTGAACACCGTTATCAAGTGAAAGGAGCTTGCCGTCACCTTCTACGGCAACATGGATCTGCGGCTCTGCACCGTTTACTTCTCTGCCGTCTCTGTCCGTTACATCGATCTCAACAAAACTTAAATCTTTGCCGTCTGCCGTGATCTCGCTGCGGTCTGCTTTTACAGTAAGTTTGGATCCCTTTCCGGTCGTCTCTGCCACATTACGTCCGTCCGTGTCTTTGATCTCGGTCACACCGTCTGCTTCAAATGCTTTTGCCTCCAGTGTTCCCACCTCATAAGGTACTTGGAATGTTGCATACAGGGAAGTATGTCCGTTCGCCTTGCTGCTGTCAAAGCATCCTGTTCCGCTTGTATAATTCTGATAACCACCGGTCGGTGTATCGGTGTGTGTCGCTGTCGCACTTCCGATTTCTTTGCCGTTCAGATAAAGTTTCACAACAGGAGCATCACTGTAAACTACAACCTCTGCCTTGCCGCTGTTATCAAGCATGATCTCATCTTCATTCCATACCGGGAGAACATGAAGGGTATTTTCGTTGTCATTCCACTGGCTCTGATACAGATAATAGGAATCTTTTGGGATACCTGCCGTGTCAATGATACCAAAGTAAGAGTTCTTTGCAATGTTCGGCCAGGTTCCGTTTGCACCGGTTCCCTGCCAGTTATACGGTGTCGGTTCACCGATATAATCAAAACCTGTCCAGACAAATTCGCCTGCATTAAATTCTTGCTGCATCGTGATCCACAGCCCTGCACTTGCCAGATGTCCCCAGCCTACTGCACTTTTATCATAAGAAGTCAGTCGGCGGTCTCCGCTTCCATTGTCACTGTTGCTGTTCTTCCTGTCGTAAACGCCACGGCTGTTTACGGAAGAGGCTGTCTCAGAACCATAGACCAGCCATCCTCTGCTGTGTCCGTTGCTGATCTGTCCGGAGCTTCCGTAGTTAAATCCTACCAGACCTCCCGGCACGCCATATTTTGCTGCTTCTGCAAAAACAAGTGCTGTGTTTACCTGATTATTGTCTGCCCAGACATTGCTCTTTACCTGATTGTCACCAAAGGTTACATATCTGGTCGCATCTTCTTCTCCGGTCCAGGTGATCAGTTTTTTTGCCACTTCCGGATACTGACCTGTTACATTCCCGTCGATCAGCTGCTGAAAGATTTCATTTCCAAGGCTCCACATAATAATGGAAGGATTGTTTCTTCCTCGTCTTACCATGGCTTTGAGGTCAAATTCTGCCCATTTTTCGCCCTCTCTGCCATTTACGATCTGGTTGCCGCTCTCAATGGTCTGGTAGAACCATTTACCATAATCCTCGGTATTTCCTGCTTTTCCGGAAAGCCAGCAGTCAAAGGCTTCTTCCACCAGCATGATGCCTTCACGGTTGCACACATCGATCAGTACCTGGGATGCCGGGTTATGTGTTACACGGATGGCATTGACTCCCATCTGTTTTAACTCCTGTACCTGACGTTCCACAGAACGCTCCCAGGCTTCGGATCCAAGAGAACCCTGGTCATGATGCATGGACACTCCGTGCAGTTTGATGTTCTTTCCATTTAAATAGAAACCTTTCTCTGTAGTAAAGTTTACCCAGCGGAAGCCAAAGTCAGAATGGTAGCTGTCTTTTAAGGTATCTCCAACATAAACTTCTGTTTTTACGGTATAGAGGTTTGGATTTTCCGTATCCCAGAGCTTTGGGTCTGCAACGGTGACACTGGCCTCGATCCTGGCTGTTTTGCCCGCTGCAACACTCTGTACCTTTGTCTTTTCGCCCTCTGCTGCCGGGACGTCACTGCCTTTTTCATAAACCGTCTGTTTTACAGAAACATCAGCTGCTTCGCTGCTGTCATTCTGTACTTCCGTTACCACGCTTACGGTTCCTTTTCCGCTTTCAATATCCGGGGTTGTCACGGTCGTTCCGTAATTTGCCACATGTACCGGATCTGCAACGGTAAGTTTTACGTCACGGTAAATACCGGAACCGGAATACCAGCGGCTGGACGGCTGTTTATGATCTACTTTGACCGTGATCACGTTTTCTTCCGATCCGAATTTCAGTTTGTCCTGCGGAAGCACAAAAGAAAACGGGGTATAACCATATGGATGTGTTCCCAGCTTTTCACCGTTCAGATAAACGGTTGCATTCATGTAAACACCGTCAAAATCAATGCTGACCGTCTTTCCCTGCATGCTCTCATCCAGTGTAAAACTTTTGCGGTACCATCCGGTGCCTCCAAGCACATAGCCGCTCTCCTGCTCTGCCGGTGCTGCTGTTGAAAATCCCTGGTCGATGCTGTAATCATGCGGAAGCGTCACATCATCCCAGGAAGAATCATTATAAGAAACTGCTTCCGCGCCGTTTAATTCTCCCAGATAAAATCTCCAGTGATCGTTAAAAGAAACGGAACGCTCCTTTCCATCATATGAATTGACGTATACCGTTTCCGGTGTTGATGATGTCTGTGTCTGAGATGCTTCCTGCACGGACGTATCAGTCCCTGCTGCCAGGACACTCACTGCTCCGGTATTAAGTACCATCGCTGCTGCCAGAACACCACTTAAATACTTTTTGTAGTTCATATTGCCCTCCTTTATTTTTCTTTGTTCCCTTTGTTGTGTTTAGTAAAAACAAAATTTTGCTTACCATAACTATACAAAATTTCTTCACAAAAACATATGGAATATTTTTTATTTTTTGGTAATTTTTTCTGTACGATACAAAAAAACCACAGAACCGTTTTTACGCTGTCTGTGGTTTTTCTGCTGTTTTTAAGGTGATATGCGTTTTGGATTTATGAACTTACTACTTTACAATGACACTCTTTTTCTGTCCTTTGCCTTTGAAAAGTTTCCTGTAAGCTTTTTTCTTTGACTTCGGTATACGGATCACTGCTTTTTTGTTGATGCCTTTCAGTGCCAGTTTACCGACCGTTTTCAGTTTCCTGCTTTTTACTGTGATGCTCTTAAGTTTTCCATCGCCGTTGAATGCTTTTTTGCCGATCTTGCTCACATTCTTGCCGATCACAGCTTTTGTTGCTTTTTTCATTCCGGCAAATGCCTGATCTGCGATTGCCGTTACTTTGCAGGTACTTCCTTTGATCTTAACCGTTGCGGCTACTTCGATGTGTTTCTGGTTTTTGTTTACCACGCCATAAGCTTCCGCTGTCTTTGCTTCTGCATTGGTCACACGATATGTTACGCCCTTTACAGTAATGGTATCACCTGTTTTCAGTGTCATGGCATCTTTCAGTTTCTGCAGTTCTTCTTTGGCTTTCTTCTCTTCTTCCTGAGCTTTTTTGAGTGCTTCTGCTTCCTCTGCTTTTTTCTTCGCTGCATCTTCCTGAGCTTTTTTCAGTTCTGTCTGCAGGGATGTTTTTTCTTCTGTCAGTCTCTCTTTTTCTGCTTTCAGAACCGTAACTTTTGCGTTTGCTTCATCGAGCTGTTCTTTTAAGCTGTTGATCTGTTTCTGAAGTTCTGCTTTTTCTGCTTCGCTTCCGTTTTTCAGATCCGCCAGATCTTTTTCTGCTTTTTTAAGCTGATCATCCAGATCTGACACATTCTTCTGTGCTGTTTTCAGTTCGGTATCTTTTGCTGCTAATTCTGCATCTTTTTCTTTCATCTGCTGTGTCAGGTCTTTTTTCGTATCTGCTGCTGCAGATTTCAGATTTCTGACTGCTTCTGCCAGAGCATTGATCTGTGTCTGGACTGCTTCTGCACTTGGTTCTGTTTCTGCATATACTTTCTCCGCACTTGCGATCGTATCAGAAAGTGCTTTGTAAGATGCTGCTGTATAGTCATCTGCTTTCAGCGTTTTTGCCAGGTCAATGGCTGCCTTCAGTCCTGCTTTTGTATCTGTCTTCGGAATATCCGGCTGCTCTGCTGCTTTTTTCACGATCACGATAAAGCTTACCAGCACATCACAGCTGTCGATGTTGCTGTCCACTTTTTTCAGCGGACTTAAGTTCACAGTCACATTGCTTGCTTCTGAAAGTGTGATATTTTCCAGTGTCACACTGTCTTTGCTGCCGCTGATCTTGTGGTCTTCGTGTACAGCCAGTTCGGTTCCTGCTTCATCTGCCACAGTAATCTTTGTATGGCGGTCATCGCCTGCCCACTGTGCCCATGGATCACAGAATCCGGTTACCACTTCATACGTTCCTGCATCCAGTGCAAATTTGTAGGTCATGGTCTTCTGATTGTTTCCTGCTTTAAAGTTGCGGATCGTCGTATAGGCATCTCCGCTTCCGTTTGCTTCCACTTCGGATGCCGGATTTGTGAATCCCCATCCGCTTGTTTCACTGTATGCCTGATCCGGTACTGTGTTTTTCAGCGTATCTGTGTAATCCTTTCTATAAGCTTTTCCTTCTGCTGAGAAAGCATTTGCACCACAGTCCACAAAGTAAACAGGTACGTCTTCTGCTTTGGTTGATTTTTCCCACTGTGCATAGAGGATTATAGAATCTGAAACCACAGTTTCTTCTGTTACTTTTTCTCCACCTTCCGGCTGTGTAAACCAGCCCTTAAAGTTGTGTCTGTTTCTGGTCGGTGTCGGCAGTTCTCCTGCTTGGTCGCCTTTGTTCAGAGTACGTTTTGTACTTGTTCCTTCCGGAAGGCTTCCGCCGTTTGCATCCAGACTGACAACTGCTTTTCCTTCAGGAATTACTTCGCCACCGGTCAGCTGCAGTTTGTTCATATTGAACTGCCATGTATTTCCGGTCGGATATGCAATCTTGATATAGTTTGTGTCATCCGGCAGCTGTGTTGCTGTATAAAGTCTGCTCGGCCAGCTTCCGCTTACGGAAGTATCGGTTGTTTTTGTGTAATCTTTGAATTCTTTCCAGTTTTCTCCGTCTGCCGAAGTATAGAAAGTAAAGTTTTGATTTGCATTTCCATCTGTTGAGCCGGTTCCTCGAAGGACAAAACCTTTGATCGCCGGTGCACGCACGATCAGATATTCCGGATTTGCACTGTTTGTTCCCGGATATACCCCGTAATCAAAACCATAGTTATGGCAATTCTCGATCAGCATATTGTTTGTCCATTTATAAATAACGGACGATTTGGCTGTGATATCTTCAATATCTTTGATATTGGTCTTTGTTCCTGTTGTCTCAACATAGTCAAAGGCTTCTTTTACTTCCCATTCACCGATCTTATTCATCAGTGCCGGCACTTTAACTACATTGTTAAAATCAACGATTACCTTTGCTTTTACCTTATGATTTTCCGGATCAGCGATCCCAAGAACTGTTCCTTCTACATCGACCACATCTGCTTTTGATGTATCAATCTCAGACCATGCAATACGGAATGCTCCGGTATGGGTATCATCTACCTGTACTTCTGCTGTCTGCGGCAGGGACGGCTGTGCCCCTTTTTCTGCATAGTAGAAATCTTTTTCTTTCAGTTTTGCACTCTTGACCTCCACATTGGAAGAAACAAATTTCGTGTCACACCAGTTACCGATATTCTTGCTGTTATCTACACTGGAATCTTCCGTTTTTGTCACCAGTTTTACGGTTTTTGCACCTTTGATATCCACATCAAGTGCCAGGTTCTTGGTGGCATGTGTCATGACACCGGAACGGTATCTTGGTGTCTTTTCATCATCGACATAAACTTCGAAAGAAACGGCTCCTTCTGCATCCTGTCCGTTATCAAAACTCAGGCTGACATAAGCACGGAATGCTTCATATCCTTTTCCTTCTACATTATAAACGGCTTCTGATCCGCCAAGCATACTTAAACCTGCTGCATATTCGGTCGGCTTTCCGCCCTGATCGATACGTACGCTCAAACCTGCACCGTTTACGGTCTTGTCTTTGCTTACTGTTCCTGTTGATGTGTATTCCAGATCACCTGTTGCCACCGCATATTTCACATCGACATTCGCAACAGCTTCCATATCAGAACCAAGGATCCTGCTCTTTACTTTTAAGGTTCCTGCTGCTGCCACATCTTCTGCTTTGATCTGCCAGTCTGTACCTACAATTTCTTTACTTTCGTCGGTAAATGTTACTTCCACACCTGCCGGCAGAACCGGAAGTGTTCCGATTACGGTAGATGCATGTACTTCCTCGACAGACTTGATCTCTTTTACGCTTACTTCTGTTTTTACAGTAACTTCTGGTCCGATCTTTCCGGTCACTTCAAATTTTCCTGCTTTTGCATAATTTTCTGCCGGAACTTCATCCCAGGTTACCGGGGCAGAACCTTTTGTGCCGTCTGCATACTCGATCGCTGCAAACTGTGGCAGGGACGGTTCTACATTTACCAGTGTTGTTACATTGTCTACCGTTGCGGATTTAATATCTTTGACTGTTACAGTACATTCAAACGTGCCTTCCATGCCTTCTGCCGTTCCGGTTACTTTGTAAGTACCTGCCTGGTTTACATTCAGGTTATCCAGGTTCCATCCGGTTACCTGGTGCTCATCGACCACACCGTTGCTGTACTGTACTTTTACGGTTTTTGGCAGAACAGAATCTGCAGAAATGCCTTTGCCCATCACTACGGATGCGTCCTGAAGTTTCGGTGTATCCGTTCCGTCACCCGGAAGTTCGTTTTTAGAACCTACGGTAATGGTATTGGATTTCAGAATACCATTGTCACTCTCAGCTGTCGCTGTGATCACAATGTCATCAGTGCTTCCTTCTTCTGCTTTTACGATCAGCAGTGCTTTTCCGCTGAACGCTTTGCGGTTGTCTGTGTTTTTGTATGGATCATGGTCACGCGGATCACCGTTGTCCACAGATACGATTTCGCCGCCTTCTACGTCGAAAGTGATACGGTTGTCTGCTCCAGGAACCATGATTCCTGTATTGTCCTCAATCGTAGCTTCTACAAATACCATATCATCGCCATCGTTTTTGATATACGTTCTGTCTGCGGAAAGTTCTACCTGTGCTGCATCACCTGATGTATTTACCACATCGGTTGCGATCACGTTTCCTTTTCCGTCCGGCTGGTCATAGCCGACTGCTTTGAGTTCGCCTGCTTCGTAATCCAGTCCGCTGGTTCCTTTTGTCCAGTAGATATATACCGGGGAAGCAGTCTGTTTGTCATAATTCTTAATGCCAAGTGATTTTCCGTTTAAGAACAGTTCCACACTCTTTGCATTTGTGTAAATGTATACCGGCACCTTCTGTCCTGCCTTGAAATTCCATTTTTGCGGCAGAAGATGTACGGTCGGTGTATCCGTCCACATACTCTTGTACATATAAACAACATCTTTTGCAAAACCTGCGGTGTCGATCATACCAAAGTAGGAACTCTTGGATGGCCAGCTTCTTGGGGTCGGCTCACCTAAGTAGTCATGTCCGGTCCATACGAATTCACCGGCTGTGTAAGTTTTGTCTCTGTGTGCTTCCAGAGAAGCGGTTGCCGATGAAAATGTCCAGTAAGTCGGATATTCATTACATCTGTCGCCGCTTCCTTCTCCTTCCAGGAAGTAAACACCACGGTAATAATAAGCGGATACTGTCTCAGATCCAAAAATAACCATATTCGGATATCTGGAGTGGGCACCGTCATACTGTCCGGTTGCATAGTTAAATCCGGACATTTCTGCTTTTGCCAGATGCTTTTCCTGCTGTGCATTATTTGCCCAGTAATTGTCCCAGGTCGGCGGGCATGCTGCGACCGGTCTTGTCGTGTCGATTTCTTTGATCCAGCCGGTCAGCATATCCAGTGTATTTTCACCATGTTTGTAACGTGCATCGTAGATTTCGTTACCGGTACTCCATGCAAAAATACAAGGTGCGTTCTTGTCACGGTCTACCATCGCTTTGATATCACGTTCTGCATTGGACTGCAGATCCTCACGTTTTACTTCTATATAAGAAGTGTCATTGTTGGTATTATCATTTCCGGCTTTATCAAAAACGACAGTTTTTCCATCTGCTGCTTTATTGAAGTAGTTATGATAATCGTCACTGTTTTTTGAATACAGCCACTGATCAAAGGCTTCTTCAAATACCAGCATTCCAAGACGGTCACACGCCTCGATAAACTCCGGTGACACCGGGTTATGGGAGGTACGGATCGCATTGACACCGTATTTTTTCAGTGTACGGATTCTTCTGTCAACAGCTGCCTGATAGGTCTCCATACCAAGAGATCCCAGGTCAGAATGTTCACAGACACCATTCAGTTTTGTATGCACACCGTTTAAATAAAATCCACTGTTCGGATTCGTAGCAATATAACGGATACCAAAACGGCTGTCGGTACGATCCACAACTTTGCCATTCTGGATGATCTCCGTTCTTACCCAGTAGAGGTTCGGTGAATCCACGGACCACAGTTTCGGGTTTGCTACATCCACACTCTGGCTAATCGTCTCTGTTTTACCGGCTGCTACGGTAATGTCATCGGTCTGTGTGGAAATAACATCGCTTTCCTTGTTATAAACGGTCGATTTTACTGAAACACCAGTTGCTTCTGTATCAGAATCGTTTGTTACGTCCGTCTTGATGTCAACGCCTGCTTTTGTGGCATTCTTGATTTCTTCGTATTTGCCACCTTCTGCTTCCAGTTTTTCAAACGGAGTAGTGATCTGCACGCCATTCACCGGAACATTCAGTTTCTCGGTGGAAATCAGATATACATTACGGTAGATACCGGCTCCTGCATACCATCTGGCACTGCTGTTGCTGCTTTGTACTTTGACTGCGATCACATTCTCGCTGCCATCGTATTTCAGATATTTGCTGATATCATACGTAAAGGTGTTGTAGCCAAGGTACTGCTTCCAGTTGTCCTCGGTATGTCCGTTCACCCATACCTGGCTGATCATCTGCACACCGTCGAATTCAATTGAAACGGTTTTGTCTTTAAAGTCATCGGAAAGTGTGAAGCTCTTGCGGTACCAGCCGACACCGCCTGCCAGAGAACCCTGTGCCGCTCTGACACCATTGCTGTTCTCATAAGTACCATAGATTGCCCAGTCATGCGGCAGATCAACGTTATCCCAGCTCGAATCATCGTAGTCCACACCATCCGCCTGAACGGAAGTATCGTTAATGTTGTACTTATTGACCAGTTTGAATTTCCAGTCATCTCCAAATTTCATTTTACGCTCACTGCGTTCTGTTGTCGCTCCTGTTTTCTGAACGGCTGCCGCGACATCTGCCGCTTCTGCTTTCACTGGAGCCGGAAGAATCCCGATTCCACTGAAAACCATGGCAACACTCAAGGCTAACGCCGTCCATCGTCTCGCACCTTTTCTTTTTTTGTTCATTTTTTCCTCCTTTTTGCTGCTTTTCACACTATCCGCATCGTGTTTAGTGAATTTATACACTTTGCTTACTGGTAATATACAAAATTTTTCACCAAAATCATATGTACTATTTTTTGTTTTTTGGTACTTTTTTTACCGTTTTCCATTTCTTTCGCTTTTTTCCTGTGTTATACTAATAATGTTGAATCAAAAATTTTTGGAGGTTGTATGTATGAAACGTACAAAAAAACTACTTCTCCTCTTTTTATTTTTCTGTCTTTTCCTGACTGGCTGCACAGCTGCCACGCAGGAAAACATGGATTCTGCTGAAAACAATTATACAGAGCTTACTCTTTTTTCAGATGTCTCTTTCTGGAATCCTCCAGTCTGGAGTTTTGAAGAAGGAAGCATCAGTGCCGGTATCTCAAAGAAAACCGGAGCATACCTGGATTTTACGATTCCGCCACAGGACGCATCCAAAAAGCTGAGTCTGATGATCTTAAAAGATGAACTCCCTGACCTGATCGTCGCTACGGACAAGAATGTGATCAATCAGCTGATCCGTTCCGGAAAGGTCTGGTCTTTGCAGGATTTTTTTGAAACTTACTGCCCGGATTCCCATTTGCTGAAAGATTTCCCGAAAGACCGGAAACAGGAGTATATCCGACAGTACGGAGACTGGTATGCTTATCTTTCACACCTGAATACCGATGATGCCCGCAAAACCTGGAAAGAAAAGACCTCTTATTATGGAGATCTTTTCACCCACAGTTACAATCATGGCATTATGTTTAACCGCAAACTTCTGGCACGTGCTAACCTGACCGTTTCGGATATACAGACTGCCTCTCAGGTCTTAAAAGCTTTTGAAAAAGTCAAAAAGCTGACTGCTGAAGACGGACAGTCCACCATCCCATTGCTGCTGGAAGGCAATCAATATCTTGACTCTTCGATTTCCTGCCTGATCGGTTCTTTCGGTGCTGAAGTCATTGACGACAATGGAAATTATACAGAACGCTTCCTTCAGCCGGAATGCAAAGATGCTTTTGCCTTTCTGAACACAGCCTTCCGCAAAGGTTATGCTTTCAGTGAAGATCTGACACTTGATAATCTCCAGATGCGCGATCTGATAGCAGATGACCGTGTATTCTGCTATATCGGAAACACTTCCAATACAGGTGTGGATGCCACCAGGTGGGTTTCCGCAGGTCCGATCCTCTCCGATTTTGGAAAACGTCCGGTGATGAGTATCGACCTGAGTGTACCGACCGGCTGGATGCAGACTTTTGTATCCAAAAGCTGCAAAACCCCGGAACTTGTCGCCCGCTTTTTTGATTATATGACTTCTGACGAAGGATTGCTCTACAGCAACTACGGCGTGGAAAACGAAGATTATACTTTCGACTCGGATGGCTATATCCACCGGACTGCCAGAGGACAGCAGCGCTTTCATGATTCTAATGATATGCTCGGACTGTTCTGGAATTTTTACAATGTTGCCTGGGATCACAGCCTACTTCCGGTACCTGCAAAAGGAAGCATGGACGATTGTTTAAATCAGATCCAGACTGCTTTTGCCAGATATCCGGACACATATGTTTATGATTCTGCCCTTCTTCGTCTGCCGGATAATTACATTTCCCCGAACAGTGAGGAAGGTCAGATTGAAAGCACGCTGGAAGCTTACCGCAAAGAGCAGATTCCAAAAATCCTCTCTGCTTCTTCGGATACCGAGTTTGAAGAACAGTATCAGCTTTTTGTAACCACACAAAAAGAACTTGGAGCTAAAAAACTGGATCAGAAGATCAACCGGCAAATGCAGGAGAATTTTTCCTATTACGGTAAAAAAATAGAGAAAGTCAACCCACAAATGCAAGACACCTCAAAATCAAACGGAGAAACAAAACCATGAACTTCTTACAGACTTACCGCAGACACCTGATCTTTAAGCTGGCCGGGATTGCTGCCTTGATCCTTGCTGTGCTTTCGTCTGCCTATCTTTTTATGTCGGTGGACTATGCAAGATCTGTGCGTAAAAACACGCTCGCCCTGAATGAACGTCTGACAGCCCAGACTGCCACACGTATCGAAGCGTACTGGGACTCGCTTTACAATATCACAACTGCATTCTGTTATTCTCCAACCGTGCAGCAGTATTTTTCGGTAAATTCTCTGAACCGACTTCCGGATACACAGGAGCTTGCCTCGGTCTTTTCCAACACACTCCTGCTGAATGACCGTATTTTAAGTGTTTATCTCTACAATGCAGATGCAAAGCAGATTGCTTCCATGGGGAAAAATTTTTCGATTGATACTTCCAAACTGAACACCGATGCCGTGATGAATATCCGGGCATCACATCTGAAGTCAAACGAAAAACGCCCTTACTATGAGCTGATCTTCCCTGTTTATGATCTGAACAGCATCCAGTACCAGAAGCTGCTTGGTACCTGCGTTTTTGTCCTGGAACCGGAAAGTTTTGATGATACACTTCAAAATGCCCAGTCAACGGAGCATGCCGTTGTTTTTCTTCTGGATTCCTCGGACTGCATTCTTGCTTCTGCCGGTTCATCGCAGTCCTGCGGAAGTACGCTGGCATCTGAGATCCTGCACAGCACTTCCGAAAAATATTTTTTCACTCAGACACTTTCCTACAATGACTGGAAAATTGCCGGTTTCCTTCCGGAATCAGATCTTCGGAAACCGGATCAGAGCCTGAAAGAAACACAAATCCTGGTTTATTGCATTTCCCTGTGTCTTTTGCTCTTTCTGCTTCTGTACTGCAATTACAGCATCATAAAACCGATCACCGGAATTTCTGCTTTTATCCGTGAGATCAATCAGAATCCGGACTCCCGGCTTTCCCTCGACCGTCCGGATGAGATCGGCACAGTCGCAGAAAGCCTGAATCAGATGCTCGATGAAAAGCAGCAGTTGCAGCTGGAGATCGAGCAGGTAAAATATCTTGCCTATGAAACGGAACTTTCCAAAAAACAGGCAGAGATCCTTGCCTATCGAAGCCAGATCAATCCGCACTTTCTCTATAATACGTTTGAGTGTATCCGGGATATGGCTCTGTTCTACGATGTGGATGACATCGCAGAACTTACGATGGCTCTCTCCAATGTCTTTCGTTTTGCCGTCAAGGGAACTGATATGGTTACCGTAGAAAATGAGCTGAATCATATCCGTGAATATGCAAAGATCATAAATTACCGTTTTATGGGCAAAATCCGCATTGAAATCGATGCAGAAAATGCTATACTAAACTGCAAAGTATTTAAACTTCTGCTCCAGCCGCTTGTGGAAAATTCAGTCTTTCACGGACTGGAACAAAAAATTGAAAACGGTACGGTGTGGGTGCATGTATTTTCCCCCGATCATGCAACACTTTGCTTTGTTGTGGAGGATGACGGATGCGGCATTGAACCGGAACGTTTAAAACAGATCCTCGCATCTTTGGAAATTGAAAAAAATACAACAAAAATCGGCGTCTTTAATATTTATCAACGTCTGAAACTTTATTATGATGATAAGTTTTCTTTTGATATAAAAAGCAGTTTGAAAAAAGGAACCTGCATTACGATTTCGATTCCAAGAGAATCGACAGCAGAACCAGAAGGGAGTATTTTATGATAAGTGTCTATATTGCAGATGATGAAGTCTGGATCACCATCGGTCTGAAAAAACTGATCCAGAAATCCGGACTTCCTTTTGAGGTGATTGGAGAAGCACATAACGGCGTGACTACACTTGAAGATATCAAAACCTTAAAACCGGATGTCCTGTTTACCGATATCCGTATGCCGGGGCTTTCCGGTCTGGAAGTCATGTCCTATATTTCAGAACATCAATTTGCAACCAAAGTCGTGCTGATCTCCGGCTATGCCGAATTTGAGTATGCACGACAGGCAATGCTGTGCGGTGCTTTTGATTATCTTCTGAAACCGATCCAGCAGGAAACTCTGAACAAAACCCTGTCACGCCTTCGAAATGAACTTGAGCCTGCCGCTTCTGAAACTTCTGAAGACACGATGGAAAATGCAACGATCACAGACCTTTCGACTGCCGGAACCTCTCTGTTCAAAAAAATTCTGGCTTATATCCAGGAACACGATACGGAAGAACTCTCTTTAACTTCCCTGGCAGAAATGTACAATATCAGCTCCAGCCGCTTAAGCACCCTGATCAAAAAAGAACTGGGACTGTCTTTTTCAGAATATATCACGGCAAGACGTATGCAGAAGGCGAAAGAACTTTTAAAAGACGACAGCCGCTCCATCGAGGAGATTGCAAACGCAGTCGGCTACCACGATTACTTTTATTTTACAAAAGTTTTCAAAAAAACGCAGGGAATATCTCCAAGCAAATACCGGAAGTCTCTTTAAATTTTTCTTGCTAAAGTAAAAAAGTGTGTTTATAATCAAAGTATTAAAGTAAACAAATGAGTGAACATAACTGTAACATTCAATCCAGATACACGTAACGCCTGATATGCGATTTTGGTCAGTTTTGTGGCAGTTATGTGCAAATAAAAAATGTATTGGAGAAAATAGCATGGCAACTATCCGAGATTTAGCAAAACACACCGGATTCTCAGTGACCACGATTTCCCGTGTACTGAACAATGATCCGACTTTGAACGTAACCGACAACACCAGAGTCTCAATTCTTGAAGCGGCAGATGAACTTCACTACACGCTTCCGAAAACAAGACGTTCCCATAAAAACCGCCTCGTCCATATCGCCATCGTTGAGATGATGTCCTTAAAAGAGCAGCTGGCTGATCCGTACTATCTGTATCTGAAGAATTATGTGGTACGCAACTGTATGGAGCATGACTGCAATGTATCTTATCTTTTTGAGCAGTCCGGCAAATATCAGACACTGGAAAAGACCCCGCTTGACGGTATCCTGGCGATCGGCATTTTTTCAGACCAGCAGATTGCACAGCTGCTGGAGATCAGCCCGAACATCGTATTTGTGGATTCTTCCCCGGATGAACGCCGCTTTGATTCGGTTGTCTTAAACTTCCGTCTCGGCGTAGAGCAGGCACTGGATTATCTGCTTTACAAGGGACACCGCAAGATTGGTTTCTTAGGTCCTGCCTATAAATTAGACCAGAAAAAACGCCCTGCCCTGGAGGCAAGACGTCAGTATTTTATTGATTATATGAAAAATGCCGGTCTTTACGACGAGCATCTGATCATTGATACCGGCCTTTCTGCCAAAGACGGTTCTGCTCAGATCCGCAAATGGCTGGAACAAAAAGATCATATCCCGACAGCTCTCCTTGCCTATAATGAAGAATCTGCGATCACCGCTGTCAGCAACCTGCGTGAAGTCGGACTTCGCATTCCGGAGGATGTATCTGTCATCAGTTTCAATGACACACCGCTGTCTATCCTGACCGAGCCACCGCTGACCAGCGTCACCGCACATCTGGAAGTCATGGGAGAAATGGCAGTGAAAATGTTGCTTGACCGCCTGGATGATCCGCAGCATCTGCCTTATAAGATCGTACTGCCGCCGACACTGGCTGTCAGAGACAGTGTCGTGGATATACCGGGTGAGATATAGATAAAACGCACGTGAGACTTGGCATGCACTTTCCTTCCGCACAAAGCGGCTATTCTCCTTCCCGAAAGGATCATAGCCGCTCATTCTTTTGTTATTTTTTTGGAAAAAGTCTTTTGACCCTGGCATCATGTTATTCTAACTCAGCTGGTTTCTCTGTTTCATAAGCACTCCAGGATGTGGTCGTGGATGCTCCGGAGAGGTCTGCACTGTCTTCGTAGGAGGTTACAGTAATCGTGTAGCTGCCATCTCCTTTGACATATACAGTTCCGTCGATTCCTTTGACGGTCACGGTTTTGCCTTCGTTATCTTCGATCGTTCCGGCACAGTGCAGTGCACTTACGGTGCTGTCGCCTGTCACGATCCAGGTTGCATCTTCTCCGATATAGAGATTGCAGTAGCCGTCTCCGCCGCCACCGGCATTACTCTCATCCTGCACGACTGCACCAGTCAGTGTGCTTTCGCCTGTCATATAGAAATCAAGGTCGCTGATGCTGTCCCAGATCACATTTCCTTCCATTGTCTGATCAATGGCTGTGAACAGACAGTCCGCACCATTTGCTCCTGTTGTTCCCCATCCTCTCTGGTTCGCATTTCCGGTACATTTCAGGAAAAATTCACTGTCTTCTGCATTTGTAATATCCACATCATCCAGTGTGATCGTAGACTCTGTGTTTGTGGTATAGAACATGCCGCCGTTTTTTGCGGTCAGGCTTCCGCCGTCCATCTCAAAAGTGCTGTTTCCGACTTCGGAATCTCCGGACATACTCTGGTAGAGAATGACATTCCAGGTACAGTCATTGCGGCTGTCATCGCTCATGTTTCCGGTCAGATCACTGTCATGTGACATCCTCCCCCACCTATAGAGGTGGGGGCTTCCCTAACCTCGGCGGGTTTGGTTCTCGTTCGATAGTACCAACGTGCTAAGCATAAGCGAGCTAACCCCGTGTGTCCCACGGTTTCTATTCTATTGAGTTTCTGTCATGCAATTACTAACCGCATTCCCTCATTTCTGATATTGATAGCCGCATTTACATCTCTGTCGTGATGAATCCCGCACTGCGGACAATCCCACTTTCTGAGGGCAAGATTTTTCGTTTTTGTGTTCTTGTAACCACAGGCGGAACAGATCTGACTGCTTGCGAAAAATTTATCCACCTTCACTAACTTTTTCCCCTGTTCCTCTAGTTTGTATTTTAAGAATGTTGTGAACATCCCCCATCCGTTATCCGAAACAGATTTTCCAAAATTCAGTGACCGTGACATTGCTTTCATATCCAGATCTTCTATACATATACAATCATAGGCATTGGTTATCTGTCTTGATTGCTTATGTAAAAAGTCTTTTCGTTGGTTGGAAACCTTTTCGTGGAGTTTTGCTACCTTGATCCTCTGCTTGCTGCGGTTGTTCGAACCTTTTTGCATTTTGGAAAGCCTGCGTTGTTCTCTCGCTAATTTTTTCTCCGCTTTCCTATAATACCTCGGATATGCAGGCTCATTCCCATTACTGTCACGATATAATTCGTGCATGGAAAAATCCAGACCTAAAAAACGCTGCATCTCCTTTTCCTGTACCTGATCTTCGTACTGAAAAAGAATACTTGCATAGTATTTTCCGCCTGGTGTCTGGCTTACTGTCACAGATTTCAGTCTGTATCCATTCAGAACAGCCCTGTGCTGTTTTAATCTGACTTGTCCGATCTTAGGCAATTTCAAATATCCATTCGATATGGTTATGTTTCCATTGATGCAGATCGTTGAATAGCTGCTTTTATTACGCTTTTTGGATTTGAACCTTGGGAAACCTGTTTTTGGCTGTTTGAAAAAATTCTGGAACGCCGTATCAAGATGTCGGAGCGATTGTTGCAATGCGATACTGTCTACTTCCCGTAAAAATGCATATGCTTCCGTTTTCTTCATCTCAGCCATTTCTTTTGCACAGACAGTGTAGGTTACATTGGCTTTGTTTTCTTCATACTGCTTGATCTTTCTATCAAGCCAGTGGTTGTACACCATTCTCACACAGCCGAATGTCCTGGCAAACAAAATCTTCTGTGCATCATTGGGATATATTCTGAATTTATAGGCTCTGTTTGCCACGCGGTCACTTCCTTTTTCGTTCCTTTTCTCCCTGGCTTTCTATGTATTTTTTGAGCACTTCAATGGGTGCACCACCGGTTGTAAGCAGACAAAAACTCTGACTCCAGAAACGTTCTTTCCACAACTTTTGCCGTATCTGTGGAAATTCCTTCTTAAGAAGTCTGCTGCTTGCACTTTTATATGCATTTATGAACTTGCTTATTTCCGTATTTGGGTGTGCCCTGAAAAGTATATGTACATGGTCTTTGTCGTGATTCCATTCTTCAAGAGTGATATTGTAATTTGGAGCAATATACTCAAAGATCTCTTTTGCCCTGCCAGACATAGTATCATCAAAAACCTGTCTGCGGTACTTGACCACAAGCACAAGATGATAGTGCAGCAGGAATACTGAATGTGCATTATTATCTAAATTCATTGTATTTCACCATTTCTTTATGATTCGACTGAATATATTATACTATGATTAGAACACAATATCAAGAGGATGATGGCAGCAATTCATCTCCCACCTTAGGACGCCACTGAAAAACTGTTTTTGCATACTCTAAATAGTGCCTCAAGGTTGATTGATGCACTTTATTTTGTGTTGATTTATACACAAAAAGGACTTTTTCAGTGGCGTCCCTTAGAGGTCGGAGTCTTCTTGCTGAAAGAGGATAAATGAATGGAATTCAAACCTTCGATGCAGATTGCTTCGGAGCCGTTGGCTGCCAGAGTTGCCTCGTTTACTGCGATATCTGCGGTACTGTAGATTGCCGGGGAACCGGTTCCGTTTGAAGTGTAGGTTCCGCCGTCTACTACCATTTTTCCGCCTCCGCGATCACTTCGGATCGCTGCGGAAGACTCACCGTTTGTCTCAACATCAAAATCCCATCCATAGAAGGTTCCGCCGCCGGCTGCATGAATGCCGCCTGATGTATCCTGTTTGGTCGTGATTTTGGTATCTGCCGCATAAACAGTACCGTTATTGTATGCAAAAAGTCCCGCTCCGCCGGCTGCGTCTGTCGTAACGGTTCCGCCTTTTACATAAGCATTTCCGTCTGTTGCCAGAACGGCTGCTCCGACACCATAGAAACTGGAGTTATCACCGCCGGTGCTTTCGGAAGAATCTCTGGTTATGGTCACATCTTTCAGTGTAACCGATGCGCCTTCTGAAACATTGACTGCATTTTCATCAGTTCCGGTGGAAGCAATCGTCTCTCCATCTACTTCGGTATCGGAAGTATAGGCATTGACTGCATCGTAGCTGTCCACGCCCTGGCTGCTTCCAGAACCACCTCCCGGCTGCCCCATCTGGCCGCCCATTTCCATACTGATCACGGTGATTTTGGCTGCATTTCCATCCTCGTCATAAGTGATCGCTACTGTATCACCCTCAGAAATATCAGAAAGTGAGATTTCCTCTGTCTCCTGCTGCATATCCGGTGCTCCGCCATTGCCACTGTTGTCCGATGAATCGTCGCTGCCTTCCGGTTTTGCAGGCGGCTGATTGTTGTTATCGGAGCTGTCACTGTTATCGGATGAATCGCTGCTATTTTCCGGCATTTCCGGCGGTGTTCCGCCATTTCCCTGCGGTCCGCCTGCCATGCTGCCCCTGCTGCTGCGGACGATCACGGTGTCATCTGTGATCTTGATTTCTTTTTCTTCATCCGTCAGATCCAGCATGGATGGTGCACCCTGTCCGTCTCCGTCCGGTTTTTCTATATTTTCCGGCGGCTGTGCATTTCGACTGTCAGAACTATTATCTGATTTATTTTCACTGCTGTCTGTGTTTTCAGATCCTTTTTCTGTACTGTCAGAATCTGTCTTGTCATCGGAACTCTGTGCATTGGAAGAGTCCCCCGGTACTCCTGCATCATCCGTTTTTTCCATCTGCTTCATGGTTCCTACTTTTATGGTAATGCTATCTTCGCTTATGGCTGTAACTTCACCGTATACATCTGCTGTTTCTGCTTCGCCGACTGTTTTGTCTGAGTTTTCGGTTGCACCGGTTACACTCTGTGATTCCTGTATGGTGCTGCTTTCTGATGTATTTGTTCCGGAACATCCAACCAGTGTTGTCATTCCAAGAGTTATGCCAAGTAAGATTGCGATATATTTTTTCTTCATATGAATACACTTCCTTTTCTCTTTGATTTAAGAGAAGTATATCCCGTAAAGTTTAAAACAAGCTGAAAGAAAACAGCCGATTTTGTGAAAGAGTTGTGAAAAAGCAGGGTAATCGCTTACCCTGCCTTTGTGTGCTGCTAAAATCTCAGAACAGATCCAGCAGCTGATCGATCTCTTCTTTTTTCGTTGCCCAGCTTGTCGCAAAGCGTACTACGGTGTGGTTTTCATCGTATTTTTCCCAGAAACTGAACTTTACTTCTTTTTTGAGTTCTGCCATTTTCCGGTTTTCGAGAATGACAAATTGCTGATTGGTCGGTGAATCCAGATAGAAACGGCAGCCTTTTTCTGCCAGTCCTTTCTTTAAATAATCTGCCATTGCTATCGCATGTCTGCTGATCTCAAAGTACAGGTTATCTGTGAACAGTGTGTCAAACTGGATTCCGAGCAGTCTGCCTTTTGCAAGCAGTGCTCCCCGCTGTTTGATCAGCGTCAGGAAATGTTTCGGTGTTCTGTTGCCCGAAAATACGACGGCTTCTCCACACAGTGCTCCGACTTTTGTCCCGCCGATATAGAAAACATCGCAGTATTTTGCAATCATCGGAAGGGTTACATCGGTTTCTTCACTCATCAGACCATAGCCAAGTCTTGCTCCGTCGAGAAACAGTGGGATATTATAACTGCGGCACACGCTGCTGATCTCTTCCAGCTCCGCCTTTGTATACAAAGTACCGTACTCCGTAGGATGGGAAATATAAACCATCCCCGGAAATACCATATGTTCGTGGCTTTCGTCATCCCAGAATGTTTTCAGGCAGTTCTTCAGATCTTCTGCTTTCATTTTGCCTTCGTACTGCGGAACTGTGATCACTTTATGGCCGCTGTACTCAATGGCTCCCGCCTCATGGCAGGCTACATGGCCGGTCTGTGCTGCGACCACGCCCTCATAAGATTCCAGCATGGAGCTGATCACAACGGCATTTGTCTGCGTACCGCCCGTCAGGAAATAAACATCTGCCTGCGGACATTCGCACGCCTCCCGGATTTTCTGTTTTGCACTTTCACAGTATGGATCAGATCCGTATCCGGATACTTTCTCCAGATTTGTTTCCATAAATCTCTGAAGGATCTTTTCATGTGCTCCTTCAGAATAATCATTTTCAAATGATAACATATCTTTTTCTCCTGTCAGATTTTCAGTATCAATAGAAAGCTTTTTGCTCTACCACTATTCTACGATGACAGGAGATAAAGGTCAACCTATCATTCTTCTGTTTCAGACGCTCAGTTTCTTTTCCATGATCCATCCGCTGATAAAGTAGAAAATCACACTCAGTACCAGAGATACTGCGATTTCCAGAAACAGGGTCAGGTTCATATTGTCAAATGCCGGCACCAGGTTCAGCATCTGACTGAACAGCCAGGAAAGGATCAGAAACAGTGCAAATGCCGCGATCCCGCTTCCCTTTTTGCCTGCAAGCACGCTCGCCGAAAGAATCACTGCCATATCGGCGATCACAACAATACTGATCCAGCTAACCAGGGATGCAAAGACGGACAGGATCACTGCATCTGATGCTATCTTGATGTTCAGTCTTATATCCATAATCTGTCTTATGGTATCCATGAGTTCTTTTGCCCCGCCGATACAGAGCGTTGCCACAGTCAGGTCAAACACGGCAAGTACGATAAAAAATGCTCCTGCCATAAGGATTGAAATGCCATTTTCCAGGATTTTGGCACCTAAAATCTCATAACTGCTCTTTGGTGTCAGAAACAGCATATAACTTTGTTTGCTGTTCAGATCCCGATACAGTGTCATGATACCTTCCAGTCCAATGTAAAACACACCGAAAAATGCACACAAGATCAGGAACATCATACCTGTCCCCATCAGATTATATCCTTTAAAAAATACGCCCCCCAGAAATGCCAGTTCAAAAACTGCTGTAAGCACCAGCAGAATAAGCTTGGAAGATGCACTCTTCCGGAATTCATACTTCATTAATTTTAACATAGTTCCTCTCCCCCATGTCCGTAAATTTCACGATACAGATCAACAACAGATTTTTTTTCGCTGCTTCTCAGTTCCTCAACCATACACTGTCTGACCATTTTTCCTTCTTTCATAAAGATGGCCGCATCTGCCACTCGCTCCAGTTCATCTACCAGATGGCTGGAGATCACAAGTGTGACATCCGGATCAATGACTTCCAGAATACTTTTCATGATCTCATCCCTTGCCAGAAGATCAATGCCGTTTAATGGCTCATCCAGCAGATACAGTTTTGCATTTCTTGCCATTGTGACTGCGATCTTTAACTTTGCCATCATACCGGTGGAAAGTTTTTTGGTTTTCAGCTCTTCTGTCAGCTCCATTCTTTTGAGCATCTGATGATATTTTTCCATTGAAAAATCCTCAAAAAAGTCCTGATAATATCTGCCGACATCTGCAACCGTCATCCAGCTATAAAAATATGGCTCCGTGGACATATAGGCAATCTCTTTCTTGCTCTCTTTTCCGATGGCTTTGCCTTTATATAAAATCTCCCCTTTTCCAGGTTTGACAAGGCCTGCCACCATCTTCATCCAGGTAGTCTTGCCGCTTCCGTTCGGCCCGAGCATCGCATAGACAAGCCCTGTCTCCAGTTTTAACGATACATTTTCAACCGCTGCCTTACCGGCATAGTTTTTGGTTACTCCAATACTTTCCAGTACATTTTCCATATCATTCACCACTTTCTTCCTTTTTTTTCAGAATCCGGATCACATCCGTTTTGGTAAATCCAAGCTGCTGCATTCCTTCTAAAAATTCATGGATCAGCGTCCCCGCCATCTCTTCTTTCATATTTTTCACCTTCTCTGAATCTTCTGTCACAAAAGTTCCCATGCCACGTCTGGTAAAACAGACACCTTCCGTCTCAAGCTCTTTGTATACACGGCTGACCGTATTCGGATTGATGGTGTAAGACACCGCCAGTTCCCGTACGGAGGGAAGCTTTTCCCCAAGTTCCCGTTTCCCTGTGACAATATCACGTTTGATCAAATTAGCTACCTGCAGATAGATTGGCAGCGATGAATTGTATTCCATAAGCTCTTCCTTCTTTCTTGTATCACTGTCATAGCTATATAGTACACTAGTTTTCTGGTTTTGTCAATATAAAAACGAAAAGATAACATGCAAATTGTTTCTTACTACCACAATTTGGTTTCAGGCTTTTGCCCCTGCTATCATAAAAAAAGAAAAGACAGCATATTTTTCATGCCATCTTTTCTTTTGATCATTTACTGTAATTCTGTTTTTAACTTACCTGAAAATCCAAGAATCAGGAAATTGGCTGCAATCTCCGTATCCCGGAACAATACCACATTCTAGGATGCGTGCTGTATAAGCAGTACCGGTAAAAATACTGAAGCAGTTTCTGTTTTGCATATCTTCTATAATTCTGGTTTATTTTAGCACATTCTTGTGATGTAAACAAGAGTATGATGTTCTTTTGCTTCTTCCACCTGTTCCATACTCCAAACATCTCCAACCCATCCCATAGCTTCAACAAATCCTTACGAGCGTTTCCTCTTTCAGACTGATAACGATATCATAAAATACTCTCCGCTACGCACAATGCCCCATACCCCACAATCTCATTCGGATATCCCACAAGTGCTGTTAATCTCTGTGCACCTCTTTGAAGATATGCCCGGATTTTCTCTCCATAAAGAAACGGGTCATTTCCCTGTACGATGCCATACTGCATCATCAGTGCCGCTGACCCTGTCACAAACGGCGTGGCAAAAGAGGTTCCGGTCACACCTGTGTAGGAACCTCCCACAGCGGTTGTCACGATATCTACGCCAGGTGCCACGATATCCGGCTTTACTTGTGTGTTTCCTCTTGTGTAACCACGGCCGGAAAACGGAGCATATGTCATAAGGCGTGCATTGTAAGCTCCGACTGCAACCACATTCCTTGCCGTTGAAGGAATGGTCAGAGTCGTGTCAACCGTTGGCGAAAAAAAGTGCGTCAATGGATTTAAAAGAGCGGCAGACGGCATCCACAGATGATAATTTCCTTCCACGATCTTCTGCGGAATCAGACGGATCTTCCAGACGCCGTCATCGACATAAGAACCTTTTGGGATAAAATCAAAATAAATCTCCTGAGCGGTAGTGTAGGGCTTCGGCTCTCCGTAATAGATCAGAATCTCTGTATTCCCGGCCAGGATTCTCTGTGCTCCAAGACGCTCCTGAAGCGGTCCGAAGCTTTCACCATCCGGATGAATCAATATAATCTGAAACTGATCAACGTACGACTTCCAGAGCTGAATGTTCATCACCGGCTCCTGCTGCGAAATCCCGAATTCCAGGATTCTCTCTTCCTGCTGACCAAGCTTTCCTGAAATATGCCCGCCTGTGTTCCCTTCATTTCCGGTGCCCACACAGATCACATTCTTCCACATACCGGAAATCATGTCGATGTATGTTTCCAGAAGTGAAGTCCCGTCATGTGAGCCATATAGAGATAACTTTTATTGTTTTGCAGATTCGATCAAAGTAATATCTCCGTCCCTGCATATTACATTCAGCGTTGATGTGGCACCATCGACATTGTTTTCGTAAAGAGAGCTGTCTTCTTTGCGTTCCGATTTGCCCTGCGGCAGATTGTCTGTGATCACATCTCCATCTGTGGTTTTCAGGTGAATATTCATCTTTGCTGCATTGCCGTTTTCCATTTGTATGAAAACATCTCCGTCTGAATTGTTTATTTCCAGATTACCGCTGAAGCTGCTGTGATTTGTCTTCAGATCGCCATCGGCAAGTGTAATGACTCCATCTGCAAATTTTCCCTGATCCAGTATCATATCTCCATCCAAAAAGTTTGCTGTCATATTTTTGCATGAGAACTGTTCTGCAGTCAGATCTCCATCGGCAAGCTGAATCCTGGCTTCGGAAAACCGTGCATCCTGCGGTACATAGAGAATCACTGTATTGATTTCTTCCTGTTTCTGCGTCTCGGTATGATGCAGCAGATTTCCAAGATCATAACTTATATAATAACTTCCTTTTCCGCCGGAAGTTTCCTGAAGCGTAAGCTCACCATCTTTGTTTTCCCATGTCAGTGGATTTTCATTACCGCCTTTTTCCATTCGATATTCCATGTAATAGCAGTCATCACCTGATTTTCTGATATCCAGGTCAAAATTTTGAAAATCTACATTCAGTTTTGTAAAAGCATTTATCTGCTGCTTTTCCATAACCTCAAGATTTTTCCTTGCAGAATCTGTTCCACCGGATACATATACATGTCCGGAACTATCGTTGAAATCCTTTCCACCTGCAAAATATCCTGCTGTTGAAAGAACCATTCCCACCACACAGAGCGTTAGAGCTGTTATCATTGCTGTTTTTGCAGTCTTATTCATTCTTATGCACCTTCTTTCTTACAAGTCTGTTGACCAGACGTCCGGTCCCATTTGCACACCATTTGCAGATATATACAGTCAAAAGACCTGCGAGGATTCCAATTCCCGTCATCAGGAATCCACCTCCGACCATCATACAGGCTGCTGCAGCAGATTTCAGGATCAAAGAGCCCCCAACCCCGATGGTCACAATACCTCCGGCTATCGCCGCAATGCCGGTAATACCAATCGAAAAAATCACTGCCGCAACAGTGAGGATCACCGCACACAGCACTGCAAAAACAAATGCCAGAAGTGCCAGGCTGACCGGTGATGCACATAGAACCAGGAATACAAGAAGAATGATCTTGCCCGGAGAACGTCTCTTTCCTTTTAAGACCGGTGCTTTCTCTTCCACAATATCCTGATCCTTTTCTACGCTCTCCTGCAAAAGATTGAGAAACAGTTCTCTTGCTGCCTCTTTTGGTTCACCAAGTTCTCTCATAACCTGTTGTTCCTTCTCAGGACCTGCCTCTTCAAAATATTCCGAAAAGTACTCTATGGCATTGTCAAAATCTTCTTGCGGAAGCCGCTTCAGATATTTCTTCAGCTCTTCCATATATTCTTGTCTCGTCATTTTTTCACTCTCCCTTCCACAATATCATCTACAGTATTGCGATATTCCCGCCATTCTTTCCTCAGATATGCCAGCTGCCTGCGTCCCTCTTCCGTGATGGAATAATACTTTCGTTTCCGCCCCTGGAATTCCTCGGAATAAGTAGTCAGATATCCGCCCGTCTCCAGCTTTCTCAAAATAGGATATAGCGTCGATTCCTTGATCGCCGCAACCAGCTTCACCGTCTGGCTGATCTCATAACCGTAGGAATCCTGCTGTTCCACGACCGAAAGGATCAGACATTCCGTCAGAACAGCTGACACCGGATAATAGTACATATACTCACCCCTTTTGTATATATAAAATTTTTATATATAATTATTTTATATATATGTTACCATACTTTTACCATTTGTCAATAACTGTTTTTCAGGAATTTCTGTTTTTAAATCTCTGCCGTTTTTCCTGTACCCTTGCAAATAATTCTTTTGAAATGATCGCCTCGTGCATTCCTTCCACCACATAACGTTCTTCCATCGGAATGTTTCTGCATTTTTCAATTTTATAAGATATTTTCTCTGTTTTATGTTGAACCATTGCACCCGTATATACCTGATTTTTCAAAATGTTATAAATCGTTGGTGTATTCCATTTCTGCACCTGATTTTTTCCCTGACGGTTTACATAACTTAATTTCTGGATTTTTCTTTTATACTCGGTCGGCGGCAAAATCTGCTGTCTGTTCAACCGTTCTGCTATCTTTTGTACGGAAACGCCTTCCAGATAAAGAGTATAGATGTTACGCACTGTTTCCGCTGCTGCCTCATCAATCAGAAAGCGATGACGGTCAGCCGGGTCTTTTCGATAGCCATAAGGTGCAAAACCGGACATATATTTTCCCTGCTTTTTCTGCACCTGAAAGGCTCCTCTTATTTTTTTTGAAATATCTCTGCTGTACATATCGTTGAGCAGTGCCTTGAACTGTGCCAGCTCTTCGTTACTGTGACAGAGCGAATCCACGCCATCGAGAATCGCCACATAACGAATCCCCAGCGATGGAAACACCCGCTCGATATAATGGCCTGTCTCGATATGTTCACGTCCCAGTCTGGAAATATCTTTTGTGATCACGCCCTGGATCTCCCCCCTGTAAATATCTGCCATCATCTGCTGAAACTGTGGTCGATTCGAAAAATAAAGCCCGGAATATCCATCGTCCACATACATTCGGACGAGCTGCATATCCCCGGCTTTATCCACATATTCCAAAATCAGTTTTTTCTGATTTTCGATACTTTCACTTATTCTGTTTTCCCCGTCTTCTTTAGACAGACGGCAATATCCGGCCATACGATATAACATTCTGCGGTCCCCGAAAAACGATATTTCTACTATAAATATGATATCATGCCCAAAAGATGCCATGCAAATGGATCTGTACTCCGTGCAGTCACTTTTCTGCCCATCATAACGTTTTTTCGGTCAGATTTTTTGAAATAATCTCCCACAGTTTTTCGGCCTCTATCGGTTTTTCGATATAATCATTCATTCCTGCCTTCCGACATTCACTGCTGCTTTCTGCATTAGCCTGTGCAGTCATTGCCAGAATGGAAACGGTTTTTGCATCCGCACGCTCCATGCTGCGGATTTTTTCTGTCGCCTGAAGTCCGCCCATCACCGGCATCATGATATCCATCAGAATCATATCATAAGCATACGGCTCCGACTGTGCAAATTTCTCCACTGCCTCCTGTCCGTCCCACGCCGGATCAACCTCTATCCCGGCCTCTTCCAGATAAAACTGTGCGATTTCCATATTGATCTCATTATCTTCTACAAGCAGAATGTTCATACCGGAAAAATCTACATTTTCCTCTTTTTTCTCCGGACCCATCTGACCGGATACACTCGTATCAATCTGAAACGGCATCCGGAAAATAAACGTCGTTCCCTGATCTGGCTCGCTCTCAACCCGGATCGTTCCGTTCATTTTTTCAACCAGCCCTTTCACGATCGACATGCCAAGCCCGGTGCCTTTGTACTGTGTTCTGGCATCTGCTGATTTTTCCTGCGTAAATGGCTTGAAAAGCTCTTCTTTCACAAAGGCCGGACTCATACCAATCCCGGTATCCACAATCTTAAATTCATACATGGCTGTGGTTCCATCGTCTGAAATTTCTTCCGCATAAGTGTCTACACACCCGCCTGTCTTGTTGTATTTCACGGCATTACTGAACAGATTCAGCATGATCTGACGCAGGTGCAGCGGATTTCCGATCAGATGCGTATGGCGGATATTTTTACGATGTTTCTTATGTAAAATCCCGGTTTCTGTGATCTGGGCATCCATCACGCTTGCCACTTCATCCATCAACTCAACAAGATCAAATGCCTCCTCTGATTCTTCGACTTCTTCTGCCTGAATTTTGCTCATATCAAGCACATCATTGACAAGTGCCAAAAGATGACTGGTGGAAAGTTCAATTTTTCCCAGACATTCTTCTACTTTTTCCGGCTCTTTCTCACTTTTGCGGATGATATGCAGCATTCCCATAATACCGTTGATCGGTGTGCGGATATCATGACTCATGCGGTTCATAAATTCGGTCTTCGCCTTGCTCTCCGAATCAGCCGCCTCGAAAGCGGACTGCAAACGTTCTTTTTCTTCCTCTTCTTTTTCATGGAAAGCAGAGGTGTTTTTGAACAGAATAATACCACGGATCATCACACTTTCCTGTCCTGTTTTCTCATCAAATACCAGTTCCTGTGACATCAGAACCGTTTTCTGTAGCCACACCAGAACCTCTGCCACACCTTTTTCCCGGTATTCTACGGTCACCTGTTTGGTTCCTTCTCCAAAACGCTTCAGCAGCTTTTCCGATGAATCTACGATCCGGTAATTTTCCAGTGTCTCTTCTGTAACAAAGGCACTTCTCTTTTTGCAGTATTCCCCGTAAGAACACGGCGTTTCCTGATCCAGCTTAAATTCTTTTTCTTTTGAATGTTCAAAAAATTTTTCCAGCCGGTCATGTGTCAGGTCAACCATATAAACGGCCTGTGCTGTCTCCATCAGGGCATCCACATAATTGCCGTTTTCCAAAATGGACTGTTTCATCTGCTCATAATAACGCATCAGCTGTGACTTTTCATTGGTTTCTTCCGTTCTGCTGTCGCTGAACGTCTCAAATACCAGCAGAAAATGATGCAGTTTTCCCTCACCCGTGTCATTGCCAAACAATAAGGTCAGTCTGCCTCTTTTCACCTTGCCATTTTCCAGCTCTTTGCAGTACAGAATTTCCGTTTTCCGGTTTTCGCCTGTCAGTGTTTCACTGATATGTGCAAGCTGAAGTCCTGACCAGATCTGGCGTCTTGTCTCTTCTGTTGAAAATTCTTTCACGATCTGCTCCACCGCACCGGAATAATTGCCGTCCTGTGCCAGAAAAAATCCATCGCCGGAGCGGAGCACTTCGTACTGATCCAGCAGGGCATCGCAGTAAAGACAGTCCGAAAAATGGTACCCCTTCTTTCGGACCTCTTCCAGAAGCTTTCGCTTCATTTTCTGCTTTTCTGCAGCCTCCTGCATCTTGGCACGGTTTTTATCAATATACATGTTTTTATCTGCATGCCGGAACAAACTCCGCATCGTGGCATCCTTAAAATCACTCGACAGTGCATATCCCGCCGCATAGCTGATCGGCATTGCCGGATGAAGTCTGGAATATTTTTCCGTCTGCCTGCGTATCGCCTCCAGGCATTCTTCCACTTCTGTATGATTGACATCCGTCAGCACTGCAAGAAATTCATCCCCACCGTTACGTCCGGCAAAATACTGCTCCGGGACTGCAAGACGCATCTGCTGTGCAAAACTACGGATATATTCATCTCCCTTATCATGTCCGAGATTGTTGTTAATCGTCCTTAAATTGTTCAGATCAAACACACAGACCGCCGTCACATATTTCTCATCCAAAACCGTTTCGTCATTTAAAATCTCTTCGCATTTGTTTTTGTTTGGCAGTCCGGTTGCTTCATCCAGATAAACCTTTTTCTGTAAAATCCGGTTCTGGGCGGCATACCTCAGAGCCTTGAAAAGTTCGATGCCAAGAATCCCGATCAGAATCGCGATATCCGCCATAACAATCTTTTCCAGAATGTTCAGGGCAGATGCTTTTCTCTGCGAATAAGCCTCCGCCAGTCCGGTCGCTTCGTCACAGATCTGGAAAAACTGTTCACTTTTGGCGATGATTTCGCTATTTTCATAGCCTTTTTCACGTACCAGATAAATCTCCTGCTCAAGAGACTGAAAATAGTCATCCAGTTCCTCCATTTTGCTCTGAAAAGCATAGTCATCGAGACGAACCAGATTCAGCGAATCACTTCCGTTTCTCAGCCCGTCAATAAACGCTGCCACATCATCTATCATCGCATCTTCTTCCTGACCTGCATCTTCCATTTTAATGATACGCTGCGTCTTTCCACGTACCAGCCCTGCATAGTTGACCACGCGTGCTGTTCCCTGAATTTTCCCTACCATGGACATCGTGGCAAAAAACAGAATGATCAGGACAACAGTGGATATCATCATCAGTACTCGCAACACATAAGTCTGCTTTTTGTCTTTATTTTTATCCATTTTTCTCCTATGCCCCCGCAATCTTGCCCAGTATCTGTGCTGCTTTTTCAATATTTGTCAGATCCACCGAAGAATAATTGATCACGTACGTGTTTTCAAAATTCCCATCTCTTTCACCATCAAAATAGTGGGACAGCGGTGCCAGTTTGATGCCTTTTCCCTTTGCTTCCGTTACGATCTCTTCCTCGCTTTTTTCTGTACGGATCTGCATCAGAAAATGTACCCCAGCCCCTTCTTCCCGGATGGTGACATATTTTCCAAGCGGCTCTTTCTGAAATACTTGCAGAATCGCATCTCTCTTTGTCTGATAGTAGTTCCTGAGCCGGTTGATATGCTTTTCAAAACTGCCGTTTTCCATGAATTTTGCCAATGTATACTGTTCAAAATTGGAAACAGTACAGGAATAGAACGAAAGTTTCTGATAAAAGATCTCCGTCAGCGTCAGCGGCAGCACCATATAGCTGATACGCACGGTTGATGCCAGCGTTTTCGTAAACGTATTCATATAGATAACACGATCTGACACATCAATACTCTGCAGCGTCGGAAATGGTTTCCCGGTCAGCCGCAGTTCGCTGTCATAATCATCTTCAATGATATAGTGATCCGGCGATTTGGCCGCCCAGCCAAGCAATTCGTAACGCCTGCTGACCGGCATCACGATCCCGGTTGGGAAATGATGCGACGGTGATGTGTGAATGACATCCACTCTTTTTTCTTCCAGTTCCCGGATGGATACACCATCCTGATCCAGCGTAACTTTGGCATATTCTACCTTCATATTTTCATAAATCCTGGCAATTTTATGATAGCCCGGATTCTCTACTCCATAGATCCGGTGATTTCCAAGAAGCTGTATCAGAAGTCCATGCAGATATTCTGTCCCGGCTCCGATGATGATCTGTTCCGGCTCGACCTGCATGGCACGGAACTCCTTTAAATACCGGGCAATCGCCTGTCGCAGCTCCAGGATCCCCCCGCAGGGCGGATTGATCATCAGCTGCTTCTGATTGTCATTTAAAACTTCCCGCACCGTCTTTGACCAGATGGTAAACGGAAAGATCTCGCTGTCCGTCTGATTGCTGGAAAAATCTGCAAAATAAGAAGTCGCTCCCCCTGTCAGCGTCAGCTGTTCCTTTCTGACCTTCTTCTTTTCCATGGTCGCACTGCTCAGATCTGAGACATAAAATCCCCGCTTTGGCATGGAATAAATATAACCTTCTGCTAATAATTGTCCATAGGCATTTTCCACTGTGATCACGCTTATGCCCAGATTTTTTGCAAAAGTACGCTTTGACGGCAGCTTCTCCCCTGCCTTAATCTTCCCTTGTGTTATGTCGTTTCGAATGCATTTATATAAATATTCATACATCGAATCTGACCCTGTATTTGTAAAACTGTATGTCAGCATCTGATTATTTTCTCCAATCTGACCTTACTGAATATATCTATTTTGGCAATTTTATAATAGTCACTTTTCCATTATAATTCGAAACCAGTAAAAAGTAAAGATTGCAAAAAACAAAGCAGGAGGTTTAAACATGAATACAACAAATGAAAGATATAAATTGAACAAAGAACTGGCACAGATGTTAAAAGGCGGCGTTATCATGGACGTCACCACACCAGAACAGGCAAAGATTGCCGAAGCTGCAGGTGCATGTGCAGTCATGGCTCTGGAGCGTATCCCGGCTGATATCCGTGCAGCGGGCGGCGTCTCCCGTATGAGCGACCCGAAAATGATCCAGGGCATCCAGAATGCTGTTTCTATCCCGGTTATGGCAAAATGCCGTATCGGACATTTCGTGGAGGCTCAGGTTCTCGAAGCGATCGAAATCGACTACATTGATGAGAGTGAAGTACTCTCCCCTGCCGATGATGTTTATCATATCAACAAACGCAACTTCCGTGTTCCGTTTGTCTGTGGTGCAAAAGACCTCGGAGAAGCTTTAAGACGTATCAACGAAGGTGCTTCCATGATCCGTACCAAAGGGGAACCGGGAACCGGGGATATCGTGCAGGCCGTACGCCACATGAGAAAAATGAACAGTGAAATCGCAAAGCTGACCAGTATGCGTGAAGATGAACTGTTTGAAGCTGCAAAAACACTGCAGGTTCCTTATGAACTGGTTGCCTATGTACATGACAACGGCAGACTTCCGGTTGTAAACTTCGCAGCCGGCGGTGTCGCTACTCCTGCTGATGCTGCTCTGATGATGCAGCTCGGTGCGGAAGGTGTCTTTGTAGGTTCCGGTATCTTCAAATCCGGAAATCCAGAAAAGAGAGCAGCTGCGATCGTAAAAGCTGTTACTAATTATACTGATGCAAAACTGATCGCCAAACTTTCCGAAGACCTCGGGGAAGCTATGGTCGGCATCAATGAACAGGAAATCGCCTTATTGATGGCAGAAAGAGGAAAATAATGACCGTTGCAGTTTTGGCACTTCAGGGTGCTTTCGCAGAACATGAAAATGTATTGAAACGTCTCGGTGTCGACTGTATCGAGCTTCGCCAGGCAAAAGACCTGGAAACACCTTATGACGGCATCATTCTTCCCGGCGGCGAGAGCACCGTCCAGGGAAAGCTTTTAAAAGAACTGGGCATGTTTGATACGATAAAAGAACAGATAGAAAACGGCATGCCGGTCCTTGCAACCTGTGCCGGGCTGATTTTGCTTGCCTCAGAGGTGGAAGGCCAGGAAGGATGTCACTTTGGAACAATCCCGATGTGCGTTCGCCGCAATGCCTATGGCAGACAGCTTGGAAGCTTCCATACCGTCGCTGAAGTAAAAGGCGTTGGAGAAGTCCCGATGACCTTCATCCGTGCACCATATGTCGCAGAGACAGGAGATGGCGTGGAAGTCCTTGCCACGGTCGATGGGAAAATTGTCGGTGTGCAGTATAAAAATCAAATGGCATTTGCATTTCACCCGGAACTGGATAACGATACCAGGATTCATGAGAAGTTTGCAGCGATGGTTCGAGACAAATAAAAAATTTACGGAGGTTTGTATAAATGTGCAAATGAACGAATTCCCCGAAGGCACGCTCTCGCTACCTCACATTGGCAGCGGTACGTAAGCAACCAAAATACGGTTGCTAAGTACCGGCCATGTTCGAGTACCTTCTCTGGAATTGTTCATTTTGCACATTGCTAAAAGCTCCTGGCTTGCCGGGGGGTGCTTAAGCGGAACAGTCCTTTCAGGCCAAATTACAAAACACGAAAAAACAGAGATACTGTAACGGTAGTAAATTTCCGTCACGGTGCCTCTGCTTTTTTACTATCTTGATGCGGAACGTTTTGATTCTAAAAACTTTCTGCGTGCACCAGCGTGGCAAAAGGCTGTTTCCTGCCAGCGTGTAAAATATGATATGAAGTGTTTTTAAAAACTATGGCCGTTCAAAAACGTACAGCAATGTGCAAAATGAACAATTCCCAAGAAGGCACTTTTACGTGCCCTTCGGGGAATTCGTTCATTTGCACATGCAATACTATTCTTTTGCAAACACTATTTTAAAATGTGCGGCATTTCAGTTCTTTACACCTGCCGGGAAACCAACGGTCAATTTTTATTTTCGAGGGTGTAAAAATTCTTGTGTCTATGGAAAGTAAATCTTTATGATAAGAAATAG
>NZ_JBKVNQ010000007.1:0-56259 GCF_046967715.1 Hominisplanchenecus sp. | reverse complement strand
TTCGGGGAATTCGTTCATTTGCACATGCAATACTGTTCATTTGTAAACAGTATTTAAAAACACCTGATATTTCCATTCCTTACACCTGCCGGGAAACCAACGGTAATTTTTTATTTTTTAAAGGAAGCTCTCTTTCTCAGCTTCGGATCCAGAATTTTCTTACGGATACGCAGATGGTTCGGTGTTACTTCCAGAAGTTCATCAGTATCGATGAAGTCTAGGGCTTCTTCCAGGCTTAAGATCTTAGGCGGTGTCAGTTTCAGAGCATCGTCAGATCCGGAAGCACGGGTGTTGGTCAGATGTTTGCTCTTGCAGACATTCAGCTCGATGTCCTCTGCCTTACCGTTCTGTCCGATGACCATACCGGAGTAAACTTTTTCACCAGGTCCGATAAACAGGGTACCACGCTCCTGAGCACTGAACAGACCGTAAGTTACGGACTCGCCATCCTCGAATGCGATCAGAGAACCCTGTTTGCGGTACTGGATATCTCCTTTATAAGGTGCATAACCGTCAAACATGGTATTCATGATACCATTACCCTTTGTATCGGTCATAAATTCGCCACGGTAACCGATCAGCCCACGGGAAGGAATACAGAACTCCAGTCTTGTGTAACCGCTGCTGGCAACGCTCATGCCCTGCAGTTCACCCTTTCTCAGAGACAGCTTCTGGATAACGGTACCGGAGAATTCTTCCGGAACATCCACATAAACCAGCTCCATTGGCTCTAATTTCTTGCCACGTTCATCTGTTTTATACAGAACTTCTGCCTTGCTTACGGCAAATTCATAACCTTCACGACGCATGTTCTCGATCAGTACGGAAAGATGAAGCTCACCACGGCCGGAAACCTTGAAGGATTCGGTTGTCTCGGTTTCCTCGACACGCAGGCTGACGTCTGTGTTCAATTCCTTGAACAGACGGTCGCGCAGGTGGCGGGAAGTGATAAATTTACCGTCTCTTCCGGCGAGCGGACTGTCGTTTACGATGAAATGCATGGCAATCGTCGGCTCGGAGATCTTCTGGAACGGAATTGCTTCCACATGATCCGGCGAGCAGAGTGTGTCACCGATGTGCAGATCAGCGATACCGGAGATCGCTACGATAGAGCCGATCGTTGCTTCGTTTACTTCTACTTTATTCAGACCGTCAAACTCATACAGTTTGCTGATCTTTACTTTTTTCTGTTTGTCCGGATCGTGATGGTTGACAAGAACGCAGTCCTGGTTGACACGGATTGTTCCGTTATCTACTTTACCGACACCGATACGTCCAACGTATTCATTGTAGTCGATGGTACTGATCAGAACCTGAGTTCCGGCAGTTTCATCACCCTGCGGAGCAGGAATATAATTTAAGATCGTCTCGAACAGCGGAACCATGTCTTTTGGCTCGTCATCCAGACTTAAAGTTGCATAACCGCCTTTTGCAGAAGCATAAACAAACGGGCAGTCAAGCTGTTCGTCGGAAGCGTCCAGATCCATAAAAAGTTCCAGGATCTCATCGATGACTTCATCCGGTCTTGCTTCCGGACGGTCGATTTTGTTGATACAGACAATAACAGGCAGATCCAGATCCAGTGCCTTACGCAGAACGAATTTTGTCTGAGGCATGGCACCCTCGAAAGCATCTACCACGAGGATAACGCCGTTTACCATTTTCAGTACACGTTCCACCTCACCGCCGAAGTCTGCATGTCCCGGAGTATCAATGATATTGATTTTTGTGTTCTTGTAAAATACGGCGGTATTTTTGGATAAAATGGTGATACCGCGTTCACGTTCAATATCGTTGCTGTCCATAACACGTTCGGCTACTTCCTGATTTGCTCTGAACACACCGCTCTGCTTGAGCAGCTCATCTACTAATGTAGTCTTGCCGTGGTCAACGTGTGCGATAATGGCAATGTTGCGTACATCTTCTCTAATCATAAATAATACACTCTTCCTTTTGTATATGTTGTTTTTCGTTTTTCGCATCTAAACCACTACAGAGTTTATCACATTTTTCCCAGATTACAAGGGATTTAAAAAAATTTTGAAGAAAAATCGGAAAACAGACATATTGAAACCATCCGCAGAATATATAAAACTATGCGGTGTTGCAGATGAAGACACCGGAAAATACAAAAAGAGCTTCATAGGGAAGGGAGAACTGTTATTTATGGCAGATAAGATTATTGAAAACAATCAGGTAACGATCATAGGAGAGGTTGCATCACCATTTGTATTCAGTCATGAAGTATTCGGGGAAGGTTTTTATATGGCTGACATACTGGTCAAGAGACTGAGCGACTGTTCTGACTGCATTCCGGTTATGATATCGGAACGCCTGATTGACGTAAGCAAAGATTATCGAGGAGAATATGTCCAGATCAACGGTCAGTTCCGTTCATACAACCGGCATGAAGAAAAGAGAAACCGTCTGGTACTTTCTGTATTTGCAAGAGAAGTCAGCTTTGTGGAAGAAGAGACCGATAAAGCAAAGACAAATCAGATTTTTCTGGATGGCTATATATGCAAAGCACCGGTTTACCGGAAAACACCTCTTGGAAGAGAGATTGCAGATATGCTGATTGCAGTGAACCGGCCGTATGGAAAATCGGACTATATCCCATGCATCTGCTGGGGCAGAAATGCCAGATTTGCGGCGGGATTTGAAGTCGGTGGCCATGTACAGATCTGGGGACGTATCCAGAGCCGTGAATATGTGAAAAAATTAGAAGGAGAGGAAGCACAGAAAAGAGTGGCGTATGAAGTGTCCGTCAGTAAATTAGAGTATATCTGAGAAGCAGAGATCTGCAAAGATCTGATATTCTTGCTTTTTTTGAAAAAATGGTGTATAACTGTTCAAAGATATGTGAAACATTCTTGAATTTTTAACGAGGTGCATAATGGATAAAGGTTCTATACATATTTACTGTGGCGAGGGAAAGGGGAAAACCACCGCAGCGATCGGACAGGGGATACAGGAAGCAAGTCAGGGGAGAAGCGTTATCATTATACAGTTCATGAAGGAAAGAAATGCAGAAGCAATTGGTTTTGTGCAGCGTCTGGAGCCGGAGATTAAACTGTTCCGTTTTCAGAAGGCAGAAGAGGCATTTGAAGATCTTCCGGATGCCGAAAAAGCAGAAGAGATCAAAAATCTCAAAAATGCACTCAATTTTGCAAGAAAAGTACTGGTCACGGAAGAGTGTGATGTGCTGATTCTGGATGAAGTTCTGGGACTTGTGGAAGCAGGGGTGATCGAAGCAGAAGAACTGCGTGCCCTGTTTGAGGCAAAGGGAGAATATACCAGTCTAATCCTGACCGGGATCTATCCGGCGAAAGAAATCTGGCAGTATGCAGACGAAGTGACGGAGATGGTCACAGCATATAAAGCGGACAGTAGCGGACAGTAGTGGAATCTTCTACGCTGAGATAAAAAAGTCAACCCGGCAGTTGACAATATATTTTGACAATGATAAGATTATAAACAAATCAGTGTCTGCACGGAGAAGTACGTGCGTACCGATTTGAGTATCAAAGGGGGCAAATATCTGTTGACCCCGATATCATGTATAAGTTTGATAGAGGTTGCGTGTTTCAAGAGTAAGTCATCCGATGTATTCAGGTACAGGCGAAGGTGGCCAAAAGGGGAAAACGCCGAAAGCTGGATTGCACCTGAAGCTTGCAGCTTGGGCATGGAGCTAAGAACTCTATGACTGTCATCGAATGACGATGGGGCGCTATCTGAAAGAATACAGTTTTTATCATTTGTTTATTCTTTGGGACAGACCTGATCGCTCGGGTCTGTCCCTTTTATGATACAGAAGCTGTTCTGTTCAAGTCAGATGCACCTGGGATCTGTCATATGGTTCCGGCAGGCTTTACTGACATTTACCCGACAGGATCGCTGTGCACTCTACAGTACAAGTATCAGTTTTATAGCGTTTCAGCCAGTTCAGATTAGGAGGAAAGACTATGGCTATTTTTACAGGAGCAGGTGTGGCAATTGTAACACCGATGCATGAAAACGGAGACGTAAACTACGAAAAATTAAGTGAGATTCTGGAAGAGCAGATCGCAGGCGGCACAGATGCCATCATCATCTGCGGAACAACCGGAGAATCATCCACACTGACACATGAGGAACATCTGGATGTGATCCGCTATACCGTTGAAAAAGTGGCAAAGAGAATCCCGGTTATCGCCGGAACCGGTTCTAATTGTACAGCAACTGCCATTTACCTTTCCCAGGAAGCAGAAAAGGCAGGAGCAGATGCCATTCTTCTGGTAACACCGTATTATAATAAAGCAACACAGAACGGACTGATCGCACACTATACAGCAATCGCAGAGTCTGTAAAACTGCCGATCGTTCTCTATAATGTACCGAGCAGAACCGGCTGCAACATCCAGCCGCAGACAGCCGTATATCTTGCAAAAAATGTAGAAAATATTGTGGCGATCAAAGAAGCAAGCGGAGATATTTCACAGGTTGCAACTCTGATGCAGATGGCAGACGGATGCATTGATCTGTATTCCGGAAACGATGACCAGATCGTGCCGATGATGTCCCTTGGAGCAAAAGGTGTGATCTCTGTACTTTCCAATGTAGCACCAAAAGAAACACATGACATTGTTGCTCTTTATAATGAAGGAAAAGTAAAAGAAAGCTGTGATCTGCAGCTGAAGGCACTGCCTTTGATCCATGCACTGTTCAGCGAAGTAAATCCGATCCCGGTCAAAAAAGCTCTCAATCTGATGGGAAAAGAGGTCGGACCGCTTCGCGGACCGCTCTCCGAGATGGAAGAGGAACATGCAGCAAAACTGGCAGAAGAGATGAAAAAGTTCGGCATCAAACTGGCAGAATAATGGATAATGCCAGAGTTACTATGTAACGGAGCAATTCGTAGGCATTATTCTTACATGAATGTAAAGCGAGGAAAAAGCAATGGTAAAAATCATTATGCATGGCTGCTGCGGACACATGGGTCAGGTGATCTCACAGATCGTAAAAGAGGATGCAGATGCACAGATCGTAGCAGGCATTGATCCGTTTGATAACGGAAAAATGGAATACCCGGTATACAAAAGCCTGGAGGACTGCAAAGAAGAAGCAGATGTTGTAATCGATTTCGCATCTGCAAAAGCAGAGGACGCACTGCTTGATTACTGCGGAGCACACAAACTTCCGGTTGTAGTCTGCACAACAGGACTTTCAGAAGAACAGCTTCAGAAAGTGGCAGAGACAGCAAAAAAGACTGCCGTCCTGAAATCTGCAAATATGTCACTTGGTATCAACACCCTGCTGAACCTGTTAAAGAGTGCTGCAAAAGTACTGGCAGAAGCAGGATTTGATATGGAAATCGTAGAAAAGCATCACAAACACAAACTGGATGCACCGAGCGGCACGGCTCTGGCACTGGCAGACAGTATGAATGAGGCACTGGGGAATGCCTATCATTATACTTACGACAGAAGCGACCGAAGAGAAGAGCGTGATCCGAAAGAGATCGGTATTTCCGCAGTTCGCGGCGGTAATATCGTAGGTGAGCATGAAGTGATCTTTGCCGGAACAGACGAAGTGATCGAGTTTAAGCATACTGCATATTCCAAGGCGGTTTTCGGAAAAGGTGCCGTACAGGCAGCCAAATTCCTGGCAGGCAGAGAGCCTGGACTGTATGATATGCAGGATGTGATCGCAGCGAACGCATAAAGAAACAGAAAACCAGAATGTCGTTTTATCATCTTTTGGATGGTGAAACGACATTTTTCGCAAAAGCTTAAGGGGATAAAACAATCGTAAAAAGAATGGAGGAAATTTTATGTACAGACGATTTCTGACGGCAGGAGCAGCCGCAATGCTTGCAACCGCACTTTTGTTATCCGGATGCAGCAAAAAAACGCAGACCGATACCGCAAAACAGACCGAGACGCAAACGGTAACAGAGAGCAGCACGGAAAGTGAAAGTTCCTCTGAAACGGCAAAAGAGACACAGGCGAAGGGCAGCACAAAAGAAACAGCCAAAAAGAAAGCAGAAAGTGAGACTGCAAAAGAGAAAGAAAGTACATCAGAAAAAAACAGGGAAACACAGACTGACAAGGAGAGTGCCGGATCGGAAAAAGAGACAAAGCAGAGCACCGGAAGCAGCGAAACAGTGAACTCTTCGGAGGTACATACCGTGATCGGGACGCTGGAAGAGCTGAGCATGGATCAGGTAGTGTTGCTTTCCGATAATGGAAATGAGCTTGCATTTTCCACGGATGATGTAAAAATCGATCTGCCGTACGGTATCCGGATCGGCAATCTGGTTTCTGTAGATTACACCGGAAAGATCACGCAGAAAGGTACCAAAAAGGCAACTGCTGTGCGTATTGCGGGATCGGCTGATGTTTTCGAGAGCGATGCAGAAACAGAAACGAAGGCGGATGCATCAAAGAAGCAGACGGTAAAAGGAACTCTGGAAAAGATTTCCATGACCGGCATGACGATTAAAACTTCTGACGGAAAGGAACTGAAGTTCCGGATTGTAGAGGTTCCGCTGTATTTAGAAAAAGGTCTTACAAAAGGAATGTCTGTGAAGATCACTTATCGCGGAGAACTGCAAAGCGAGGACTCCGGTCAGGAAAGTGTGGAAGTGGTCAGGATGCAGAATGCAGACTGAGGAAAATCGCTGGAAGAAGTGCAGAAAACATGCATTTATGCCGGAATCTGAGAATGCAGATATGAAATCTGAGTTATAAAAACTTTAGAATTGTTTAGAGTTAAACTATTTTTATGTACAGTCAAGTATGCTATGATAATGCAAAGATATCAGGATTATGTGAGTGCAGAGCATGGAATGATCCGCAGAGTATCAAAGTTAATGGCTTTTGACATCAATATCATGCCAGAGGAGGAATCAGGATGGGCGTACAGATTGTATATACAAGCCGCACCGGCAATACGGAGAAACTGGCAGAAGCAGTTTTTGCGGCAGTGCCGGTAAAAGAAAAAAATGTAAAACGAATCGAGGAGAGAACAGAACGGGATGACGGAGAGATGTATCTGGTTGGGTTCTGGACGGATCGCGGGACAGCAAGTTCGGAGATCTTGGATCTGCTTGGAAACCTCCACGGGAAAAAGGTTGCACTGTTTGGAACCTGCGGCATGGGGAATGTGCCAGAATATTATGACCGGATTTTAAACGGAGTTGCAGCATTTATCCCGGAGGACTGTGAATATCTGGGCGGATTTTTATGTCAGGGTAAGATGCCGATCCAGGTTCGCAAACGCTATGAGGCGATGCGGAACACTTCCAATACACAGCAGGTGGAGATGCTGCTTCACAACTTTGACGAGGCACTTCTTCATCCGGACCGTCAGGATCTGAAAGCGGTGGCAGATTTTGTGAAAGGATTGTTCTGAAAAAAGATGGGAAAATCAAAAGAAGTAAAGACAAATGCCATGCGTATCCTTGAGAGGAACAAGATTCCGTATAAAGAGTATACGTATGAGTGTGATGAATTTGTGGATGCCCTAAAAGTGGCAGACACACTCGGACAGCCATATGAGCTGCTTTATAAGACACTGGTCACGATTGGAAATAGCAGAAATTATTTTGTGTTTGTGATACCGATCGCCGAGGAGCTGGATATGAAAAAGGCAGCCAAATCAGTCGGCGAAAAATCCGTTTCCATGATACATGTCAAAGATATCAATCAGGTCACCGGTTATATCCGCGGAGGCTGTACGGCAATCGGCATGAAAAAGCAGTATGTGACGAGAATTGATGAAAGTGCACAGAAACTGGAGAAGATGATCGTCAGCGGAGGCCGCCTCGGCGTACAGATCGAGCTGAAACCGGAAGATCTGAAAAAGGCAAGCAGGGGAGAGTTTGCCGATATTATTTTCAAACAGCCGGAATAAGTACGGACAATCAGCAGGGATTTCATTCCCATCGGATACCGCTTCCGGCGGATTGCAGAGTTAAACAACATCTGAGGTAAGAGGCAGATGAAAAAGAAGGAGAAGAAAATGGAAAAGAAAAAAAAGAAATGGCTTTCGCTGTTTCTTGCCGTGATCCTGGCATTTACCGGTCTGCCGGTATCACTGATGGCAGCAGGAAATGCAAAAAGCCAGACACAGGAAACAACGAAGATCCTGCCGAGCCAGACATCGGGAGAGATCAACTGTTTTTCCTACGAATCATTCAGCGGAAAGAGCTGGACGTACAATGATGACGAGGCATATATAGACCTCGGATCATCGAATGAGAAGGCAGAAGAATGCTTTTACAGGGTAACGTTTAAGGGAAATGCCATCGAAGTTTTTGCAAACAAGAGTCACAACCACGGAAAAGTGAAATACCGTGTGGATGACGGAGCAGAGACACTGGTGGATCTTTATGAGAGCAGCCGTACCACGCCGCAGTCTGTATATAAAGCAGAAAACCTTACGGAAGGTGAACATACGCTCTATGCAGTTACGCAGAAGGAACGCAGTGGCAGTGCGGTAGTCAATCAGGTGGCTTATGTACAGGTCACACACAGCCCGTACATTGCAAAAGATTTTAAACTGGAAGATCAGGGGATTTCCTTAAGTGTCGGACAGAGTTATGCAATCTCTTACAGCTATACACCGTCTTATGCGACACTGAACGATATGTCCTATACAACTTCTGATGAAAATATTGCTTCTGTCAGTGCACAGGGAACGGTTACTGCAAAAAAAAGCGGAACGGCAGTGATCACGGCATCCAGCCAGAAGGCAGGGATTTCCAGAACAATGGAAGTGGAAGTGCGAGAGCAGGGAAATACGCTTGGCGGCACCGTCACTGATCATAATACGCAGTACACCCAGAAACGTTTCGCGGAAGTTTCGGTAAAGAAAAACCGCAGCGAGACGCTGACTGCCTGGAAGAATGACCGTGCAGTCAGTGAACTGGTCTTAAGTGCGATCGGTGGAGATTTCACAAATGTGACAGTTCAGGCATCTGACCTGACGGACGGCAAAAAGAAGATCGCAGCCGAAAATGTGACGGCAACGTTTATTCGTTCTACAAAAGCTTATGTTTATGGATATATATATGGAAATGATGTTCCGGCGGCAACAGAAGAGAACCGTACGGAAGCATCAGATATTCTCTGGCAGAGTACGCCGATCGACATAAAAGCAGATACACTCCAGCCAGTCTGGGTTGAGTTTGCGATTCCAAAGACAGCAAAATCCGGCACTTACAAAACACAGCTGACCGTAACAGCAGATCAGCTCGATAAGCCGCTGGTGTTTGAGTATGAAGTGCGTGTGCAGAATGCAGAACTTCCGGACAACTACAGAGATACCTTTGATATTGAACTGTGGCAGTATCCGTATACGAGTGCAGAATATTATAACGTAGAGCCGTTTTCCGATGAACATCTGGAGATCATGAAGTCTTCCATGGAGCTCTATAAAAAAGCAGGCGGACATGCAATCACTGCTTCGATCATCGAAGATGCCTGGGACGGACAGACGTACAGTGCAAATGATGTACATTATCCATCTATGATCAAATGGATCAAGAACGGAGATAGCTTTACGTATGATTATACCGATTTTGATAAGTGGGTAAGCTTCAACAAATCCCTTGGAATCGGGGATAAGATCGTGCTTTACAGCGTGGCACCGTGGCACAATTCTTTCACTTATTGGGAGAACGGAAAGCTGGTAAAAGAAGGATTTTCTGTGGGAAGCACACGTTATACCACACTCTGGACGGACTTCCTTACCGATCTTACCGCACACCTGACTGAAAAAGGCTGGTTTGATGACAGTTACATCGGCATTGATGAGCGTGGATTTTCAGGCACCGCTTTTGACCTGATCGAGTCTGTGAAAAACAAGGATGGGAAATGTTTAAAAACAGCAGGTGCGATGGACAGCTTTGTGGAAAAGAAAGACCTCGCCATGCGAGTGACAGACCTGAACGTCGGAGATACGGCGGCAGCCGCACATCTGGCAGATTTTGAACAGCTGGTAAAAGACCGGGAAGCAAAAGGACTTCGCACCACTTTATATTCCTGTACCGGCCACAGACCGGGCAACTTCTCCTTAAGTGCACCGGTGGAAAGTTACTGGTCGATCGTAAATGCAGGAAAATCCGGCACGGCGGGATTTCTTCGCTGGGCGTATGATGCCTGGGTAGAAGATCCGCTCAATGATACCACACACAGCAAATTTGAACCGGGAGATTGTTTCCTGATCTATCCGGATGAAAAGAGTGCACAGCATCCGACAAGCAGAAGTTCGGTAAGATTGGAGCGTATGGCAGAGGGCGTGCGTGATGTCAACAAGCTTGTTGTGATCAAAAAAGAAGCACCACAGCTGGCAGATCAGATTCAAAAACTTTATGCAGGTATTTTAACAACTGCACAGGGCGGACATCCGGCCTTTCTGACCGATGCACAGATTGCGACGCTGTCTGCTGAGATGGATACATTCCAGGCAGGCATCGCCAGTCTGACAGATCAGTATATCAAGCTGACGGGAAGAACGGAAGAGACCGAAACGGAGACAGAGAGCGAAACAAAGAAGGAGACCGAAAGCGAAACAAAACCGACGGAATCGGAAACAGCCGCAACAGAAAAACCAGATCCGAAGCCGCAGCCGGATACAAAGGAGACAAAGCCGTCAGAGAGTGAGACAAAACAGCAAATGCCGTCCACAGAGATACCGGCAAAAGCAAAACCGGCGAAGGTAAAAGGTCTTTCCGTCAAGGCAGTTTCGAAAGGGAAACTGGTTCTGAAATGGAAAAAAGTCAGAAACGCAGATGGCTATGTAGTTTATCGTGCCGATAAGAAAAAAGGCAAGTATAAGAAAGTCAAAGTCTTAAACGGAGCCAGGAAGATAAGCTTTACCAATAAAAAACTGAAAAAGAAGAAGACGTACTACTATAAAGTATGTGCTTACCGCAAAGTGGGCAAAAAGAAAGTTTATGGCAGTTATTCTGCAGTGAAGAGCAGAAAAGTAAAATAAACGAATACAAAAAAAGCAGGAACTATGTTTAGTGAATCATGATATGCTCCCTTCTGGGAAGACAAGTGAAATAATAAAAAACTTGTCACTCAGGAGGGAGCATATTTTATCTTGGTCGGAGAAGACTTCTGCTTCTATAAGCAGCGAGCAACAAAGTTGTCTCAGTGAGAGTACAATCTCCGTCCGGAACGGATTGTAGAAAGCACAGCGATTCTGTCAGGTGAATGGACGTAAATAAAATACAAATGTTTACTGTAAAAACACATAAAGTGACCGAGATTGAAAAAATGACGGAGTTTGTACGAGATGCTGAAAAAAGGAAAAACGTTACATTTAGGATCAAATGTAACGTTGTATGTGCAAAAAAGATATGCTATTATATATCCAAACTTCAGAATAGTCGTAAAAATGCATAAAAAACAGAGAAAAAAGTGTACGAAATTAACGAAAAATTAAAAACCACTTGACTTCTGGTACACTTGAAGTGATAAAATAATGATGAAGGTAAACATTTTACTATATGTAAAACTGTCAAACTCATTCAAAAGGAGGAAAAGGGATATGAAACAAAAAAAACTGTTGTCTGTTTTACTCGCAGGAGCGATGGTCGTAAGCGGCGGCAGCATTTCCGGTCTGGAGGGGATTATACCGGAAGTAGTCGCAGCAGCATCTTCTACCGAATGGAACGGACAGCCGGGGGTATTTCAGGTGAATCGCGAAGCGGCGAGATCGACCTTTTACAGCTTTGATACAGCAGAAAAGGCAAAAGCGAAAGACCAGACGAAATCTTCATTTTACCAGCTTTTAAATGGAGATGACTGGAAATTCAGCTGGGCAGTCAAACCGGCAGACCGTATCGGTGCAAAAGATGCCAATTTTAACCAGAAAGATTACGATGACAGCAGCTGGGATAACATTACCGTTCCAAAGAGCTGGCAGACCTATGTAAATAAAGACGGTTCCTGGAAATACGATCCGGTGATCTATTCCAACCAGAACTATCCGTGGATGAATGCAGAAGGAAAAGCTTATAACAAGTACAAAGTAGGAGATGCCCCGACAGAGTGCAACCCGGTCGGAACATACCGCAAGACCTTTACCATCGATTCATCCTGGAAAGACCGCAACGTTTTTATCAACTTCGAAGGTGTTGGTTCTGCCATGTATCTGTGGGTAAACGGCAAATACATCGGATATGCAGAAGACAGTTTTACAAGAGATGAATTTAATATTACCGATGCACTTGATTTTTCAGAAGGAAACGAGAACGTGATCACCGTAGAGGTTTACCGCTGGTCCGACGGAAGCTACATCGAGAACCAGGATATGGTAAGACTTTCCGGTATCTTCCGTGATGTCTACCTGACATCCAAAGATGACGTGGAAATCCGTGATTATACGGTAGTTACCGATCTGGATGACACTTACACAGATGCAGACCTGAATGTCGATGTGGATGTACGCAATCTTTCCGCAGAGGATGTGAGCGGATGGAGTGTAGAAGGAAACCTCTACGACAGCGAAGGCAAGCTGGTGACAACCACACCGCTCACCGGAACAGTTACTTCCTTTGACAGCGAGACAAAAGAAGCAAAAGTAAGCCTGACACAGCACATCACCGATCCGGAAAAATGGAGTGCAGAGAAACCGAACCTCTACAACCTGGTTCTGGAACTGAAAAAAGACGGTGTGACAAAAGAAGCGACACAGACCGATGTCGGCTTCCGTGAAGTGGAGATCACCGATGCCAATACCGATGATGCAAGACTTCGTGTAAACGGTCAGGTCATTACGATCGCCGGTGTGAACCGTCATGAGAACGATCCGCAGGATGGATGGTATCTGACGGAAGAAGACATGAGAAAAGACATTGAGCTGATGAAAGAGCTGAATATCAATGCCGTTCGTACTTCTCATTATCCGAATGATCCGACTTTCTACAAACTCTGTGACGAGTATGGTATCTATGTGATGGATGAGGCAAACGTAGAGTCTCACAACGGACGAAGCCAGTACAAAGTTCCGGGAAGTCTGCCGGGTTATGTTGAGGCGGCAGAAGACCGTGCCATCAATATGCTGGAGCGTGACAAAAACTATCCATGTGTTATCATGTGGTCACCTGGAAATGAGACGGGAGCCGGTGATTCCCTTCAGGCAGAAATTGATTATTTCCAGAATAACGACGACACCAGAGTCGTTCACTATCAGGGCTGGAATGATAATGCAGGCGTAGATGTATGGTCCAACATGTATCCGAACATTGGAAAACAGGTTAAAAATTCAAAGAAACCATATCTGATGTGTGAATACCTGCATGCAATGGGCAACAGCTGCGGCGGTATGAAAGAATACTGGGAAGAAATCCGTGCCAACGGCATCCTGCAGGGTGGATTTATCTGGGATTTCGTAGATCAGAGCTATAATACACCGATTCTGGATTCTGACGGAAACTGGGATGGAAAGAGCACTTACTGGGGCTATGACGGAGACTGGAACCACGGAACTTATACCGATGCGGACGGAAACACCAAGAGCTATTCTTCCTGGAAATCTGGAAACACGGACTTCTGTGTCAACGGTATCGTATCTCCGGACCGTACGCTCCAGCCAGAAGCTTATGAAGTAAAGCGTATTTATCAGGCACTGCAGATGCAGCTCAAGAATCAGGCTTCCAAGACTGTTACGATCAGCAACGAATGGATCGATACCAATGCAAACGAATATACCATGAAATGGGAAGTTATGAAGAACGGAACTTCCGTAGAAAACGGAACGATGGATGTGGATATCCCGGCAGGTGAAAGCAAAGATGTTGTGATCCCGTTCACCACACCGACCGATGCGGCAGCAGGCGATGAATATTTCCTGAATATTTCATTCGTAACAAAGAGTGACGATCAGTTCACCTGGGCAGACAAAGATTTTGCAGTGGCAGAAGCACAGTTTGAACTGGATTTCGCAGGAACCGATGCAGCAGTAGAGGCAGTGGATACCTCCAAACTGGAAGATATCAAGACGTTTGAAGAGACAGATGATGACGTAAAAGTAGCAGGTGACAACTGGACCGTTTCCTTTGACAAGAAAACCGGTGAGATGACTTCTTATCAGTCAAACGGAAAAGAAATGATTGCAGAAGGCATTGAGCCGAACTACTGGAGAGCTTCTACGGATAATGATAAAAAAGAATCCGTGGATGCAAAATGGAAAACAGCAAATGAGAACGTTCAGATCGATGAAGTGAGCGTTAATAAAGAAAACAAAGTGGTTTATGTTTCCGTAGCACGTACACTGAAAAACTGTGCGGATTCCAAAGACCGCATCACTTATGCAATCTATGCAAACGGTGAGATCGTTGTAAAAGCAACCATGGCTCCGAACTCCAACATGAGCAATCTTCAGAGAGTCGGCACACGCCTGCAGCTGGCAGCCGGACTGGACAACCTGACCTGGTATGGCCGCGGCGAATCGGACAGCTACAGCGACAGAAAAACCGGTTACGATGTAGGAGTATGGAACAGCACCGTAGATGAACAGTTCACCAATTATGTTTACGCTCAGGAAACCGGAAACAAGACCGATGTCAGATGGATGGCAGTGACCGATGCAGACGGTGACGGACTGCTGGTTGACGCACAGGATCACCTGCTGGAGATGAGTGCACTGAACTGCACACAGGAAGCACTGGAAGCAGCAAAACATCCGTATCAGATCGAACGCACAGACAATACCGTTCTGACGGTCGATTATGCACAGATGGGACTTGGAACTGCAAGCTGCGGACAGGCAACCCTTTCCAAATATCTGCTTGGAACAGGTAAAACTTACAGCTATACTTACCGCCTCAAACCGATCAGCAAATCTACAAGCGAAGAGCTGATGACAGAGAGCAAAAAGAATTATGCAGATGAAACAGCACTGCTGAACGGCATCAAAGTCGGCGGACAGGCACTGGAAGGATTTGACAATGACATCACATCTTACAGTGTAAACGTTTCTTCCCTGTCCGGAACAGTTCCGGAAATTACAGCGGAAACAGTATCGGATGATGTAAGCGTTGAGGTCACAAAACCGGAAAGTCTTCCGGGCACAGCAACCGTAAAAGCAACCGCAAAGAGCGGATTTAGCAGAACTTACACGATCGAGATCAAGAATGATACTTCCATTCAGCTCTCAGATCTTGGATACGATACTGCAAGAAGTACATCCGGATACAACGGAATCCATGTAAACGAGGACAATGCAGGTACAGAACTTGACCTCTATGTGGAAGGCAAACGTACAAAATTTGAAAAAGGATTTGGTGTCAATGCCGATTCCGCACTGTATTTCGATGTTTCCAAACTGAATGCAACACGCCTTCAGGGTTATGTCGGAATCGATGCTCATAAAGCAAAAACACAGGATGGAGCGTATCCGATCATCAAACTGGACGGCAAAGAAGTATGGAAAGGCGAGCTGATGAAACATGGTCAGAACGCACAGTACTTCGATATCGAGATCCCGGCAGGAACAAAGGAAATCTGCCTGTATGCAGACAAAAATGTCAAAGACGGACACGATATGGTGAGCTGGTGCGATACCAAGGTTCAGTTAAGCACAGAAGAACTGACGACAGCATCCCTGACCTTAAAAGAAGATGCAGCAGTCAGAATGGATCGTTCTGCAAATATTCTTTATAATGTTCCGGCAGGCATGACAAAAGCACAGCTCTTTGAAATGTTTGAGCTTGGCGAGGGTGAAACCTTATCAATGGAAGATCCGTATAACGCATCCTTTGACGAGGATGGAGCACCGGTAGCAACCGGATATCTTGTAAAACTTCGCAAAGACGGTACGGTAGCAGATACCGTAACCATGGCAGTAAACGGTGATGTGGACGGCAGTGCAAACGGAACACTGGATATCTCTGATATCAATACACTCCGCGAAGTACTGGCAGGCAAAGCCACATTCGATGCGGTCAATACTTATGCAGCCGATGTAAACGGTGACGGCAAAGTCGATCTTGTCGATCTGACAGCCCTGAAAGTCCTTGCAGGAGTCGGAGCAGACATTGACGGTGCAAAAGAAGCAGCAACCGTAAAATTAACGGCAAAAGATAACACAGCACAGGAAAACGGAACTGTAGAAGTGACAGGAAGCATTTCCCAGACATCCGAGAGCAGCAGTTCTGCAATGATGGCAGGAAGCTTCACACTGAAATACGACACAGTAGCTTATAAATTTAACAGCATCGCACTGGCAGACGGTGTGGAAGGAAATATTTCCGTAAAAGAAACAGCAGACGGTGTGCAGGTAGTTTACGATCTGACAAAAGCAGTTGCAGCACAGGCAGATCTGTTCAAAGCAAGCTTCAACCTGAACGAAAATGCAGAAAAGAAAGAGACAAGTTTCTCCATTGAAAATCTGACGATTTCCGGAAAAGATGCACAGATCGATGCTTCCGCAGAAGAAGTAAAAGTAACACCGGCAGGCGGAAAAGATGTAACACCGTCTACTGACCAGAAATATGTATACTTAACCGCAAAAGTAGACGAAGCAAACGGAGTATACGGAACCGATACCGAAAAATCCGATAAATACGGTCTGTTATACATGGACGTGGCAAATTCCTCATCCGGATGGGGCGGATTCCATGTCAACGAGTACGATGGCGGCACAAGTACAAACAAAGGCGAACTGAGCATGAACGTTGACGGTGCACGCAAAGTCTTTGCACAGGGCTTAAGTGCAAATACCGATGCAACTCTGACCTTTGATTTAAGCGGTATCAAAGCAGAACGCTTTGAAGGTTATGTGGGTATCGACTATACAAAATCAACCAAGACAAATCGTGATGGTGCAAACTTTATCTTCTATAAAGACAGTATCAGCGAAGAGAATAAACTGGCAGAGAGCGGTGTGATCCTTCAGCCGGACAATGCAAAACTGATGAACGTTGATCTGACAGGCGTAGAGAAACTGATCATCTACATCGATAAAGTCGGCGGAAAGAATGATGACTGCGTAGACATTGCAGATGCAAAAGTTTATGTAAAAGAAGACGATAACACACCGGATCAGCCATCCAAAGACGAACTGGAAGAAATCAAAAACCAGGCAGTCGCAGCAAAGAACGATGCTGAGACCGCAGCAAAAGCCGCAGAAGCAGCAAAAGCAGATGCAGAAGCAGCAAAGGCAAAAGCAGAAGAAGTAAAAGCAGCCGCAGAAGAAGCAAAGAAAGCCGCAGAAGAAGCAAAGGCAGCAGCCGATGTTGACAAAGCAGCAGCAGAAGCAGCTCAGGCGAAAGCAGAAGTTGCACAGAAAGCAGCAGAAACTGCAGAAGAAGAGGCAAAGAAAGCACAGACCGCTTCCGAAGCAGCCCAGGCAAAAGCAGAGGCAGCACAGAAAGCCGCAAAAGAAGCAGAGGATGCAGCAAAGAATTATGCAAACGATGCAGAAGCAGCAAAAACAGCCGCGGAGGCAGCCAAAACAACAGCTGAAAATGCAAAAAAGGATGCTGAGACCGCAGCAAAAGCAGCAGAAGCAGCCAAAGACTCCGTAAGTGCACAGAAAGGCCTTGCAGAGGCAGCCGCAGGTGCTGCAAAGGCAAGTGCGGATGCAGCGAAAGCAGCTCAGGCAAATGCAGAAGCCGCAGCGAAAGCAGCCGAAGAAGCACAGAAGAAAGCAGAAGAGATCCTTGCGAAAGCCCAGAAAGAGGCAGAAGAAAAGAGAGCCGAAGCACAGAAACAGTTAGAAGAAGTGCAGGCAATGCAGAAACGTCTGGAGAGCCAGCTGACTAAGACAGAATTTGCAGCTAAGAAAGTGAAAGTAAAAGCTGTCAAAGGTGTTAAGAAGTCTGTGAAAGTCAACTGGAAGAGCGTAGAAGGAGCAGACGGATACGTGATCGAGTACGCTAAGAAAGCAAACTTCAAAGGCAAAAAGACCGTTACCGTTTCCGCTTCCAAAAAAGCAAAAACGATCAAGAGACTTTCCGCAAAGAAAACGTACTATGTAAGAGTCAAAGTATACAAAGTAGTGGATAACGAGAAAGTTTACACCGCTTACAGTGCAAAGAAGAAAGTACGCACAAAATAAAATATAAGAAATAAAAAGCCGGCATTGCACAGTGTTTAAATGTTGGCATCCAAAAGACAGAGCACGTGACGGAATTGCTGCCGTCATGGTGCATCTGTCTTTTTGTCTTTTGTCCGGCATTCTTCAGATCAGATGTGAGATGATGTTCACTTTTGCAGGCTGTGGGATGCAATATTCCATCTGCTCTGACAGATTGAAAAAAGAGAAAAAATATTATATCATGGTATTAACAATATCGGGAGAAGGGAAAGTGGCTATGAAAAAGTTTTTGGGACGATTTTTTCTGCTTTTTATGATGATTTTGCTGATCGGGGGATGTGCACGGCAGAAAGAAACGGAAAATGTAATGAAAAAATCCGACAATCAGGAGAAGGTCATGCGATATGTCAATTACAGCAGGTTTTCGGGGGACGGGATCAATCATCTGAAATTAAAAAGCAGTGCGGAGCAGACGATTGCCTGTTATCTGCTGGAGGGGCTGATGCGGATCTATCAGTATGAACTTCAGTATGGCATGGCGGATCGCTATGAAATTTCGGAGAATCAGAAGGTTTATACGTTTTATCTGCGGGATGATGCCTGTTACAGTGACGGTATGCCTGTCACGGCAGGCGATTTTCTTCGGGCTTTTCAAAGGCTGATGGAGCCGGAGAATTTTAATTCTTATGCAGCGATCATAAAAAATGCAGAAGATATTTATCAGGGAAAAAAGAAAATCGAAGAATTGGGCGTGACGGTGCTGGATGAGAAAACGCTTCAGATCGAACTGGAGCATCCGCAGGTTCAGTTTTTGCAGCTTCTGGCACTTCGAAGTTTTGCACCGATAAGAGAAGATGCAGCAGAAATATTGCGGCCGGAAGACTGCAACGGACCGTTTACCCTGGAAACGTGGAGTGAAGATCTGGTAGGTATGAAAAAGAATCCCTATTACTGGGAGCGGGACAATATCAAACTGGATAAAGTGGAAGCCGTGTGTCTGGAGTCATCCGATGAAGCATACGAAAGATTTGTAAAAGGAGAGGTCGATGTGATGCCGATCCCGTTAAAAGGAGCGGAAAAATACAGTGCCGGAATTCAGAAAAAAGTGATGACCGGGATTTGTGAAAGTCTTTATCTGGATCTGCAGACCGAAGGACCTTTGCAGTGCAGGGAATTTCGCCAGGCGTTAAATTATGCACTGAACCGGGTAGAATACAAAGAAAATATGGACAGTGATTTTCTTGTGCCGAATGCACGTTATGTTCCGGAAAACGGCCTCGGAATTTTGAAAACTTACACAGAGAATTATCAGGATCTGCCATGTACAAAATACGGAAATCAGAAGCTTGCAGAAGAAAAGCTCGGCGAAGCACTCAAAAAAATGAATATTTCCGGAGCGGAAGATGTAAACATCAGGTTGCTGGTCAATGATGATCCATGGAGCATACAGGAAGGAACGGAAATCAAACGCCAGTGGGAGAAAAAACTTGGAATCTCGGTGGAACTGGAAACGGCAACCGGAGATGCATTCTGGGCAGAGAAAGACAACGGCACGGTTACGCTCACGGGCGTTATCGCAGAATATGCAGATATGATGGCGTATCTGCAGAGCTGGAATTACGATTATACCTATGGAGAAGAGGGAAATCAAAGTGATACGGTGCAGAAATGTTTAAGAGATGCCGAGAGGCAGACGGATGAACAGATCAGACTTAGTACCTTATATAAAGCGGAGAAAGCACTGATGGAAGATGTGCCGATGATCCCACTGCAGCTTCGAAAAGAAAGCCTGTTACTGAACCGGAATCTGACCGGTTTTGAGACAAGCATGAATCTTGCAGGTGGAGGATATGAGTTTTTATATGCGGATTTTAAATAGAACAGAAAAAAATCGAAGGTTTCTTTTTCTTGCTGCGGTGTTTGCTGTATGTACTGCAGCAATGCTGACCGTTCTCATGATGCCGCAGAAACAGGTGGTCTGTAAGGGAGAAGCAGATTTCAAACAGTTTGGACTGCAAAGCGGAAAAGCAGTCGATCTGTGCGGAGAATGGGAGTTTTTTGAACAGAAATTCATTGCTACGGAGCTGGATGAAGAGCAGGTTTTCGGGAAGTTTGTCAGGGTGCCTTCTTATATGCCCCGAAAAAATGCAGGGATGTTCAACTGGGGAAGTTACCGTGTAAAACTGAAAAACTGTCCGCCGCAGTTTGACGTTTCTGTGAGCCTGAAAGGTATGCCGGCGGCTTATCGGATTTATCTGAATGGAAAATGTATTGAAAAAAGCGGAGTAGTTTCTTCCAATCCGGACGCACTGAAAGTCAGCAGGGATACATCGATCAGGACGACCATTACGCTTCAGTCTTCGGAATGTGATCTGATCATAGAAACAGCGGGATATCTGCTTCCGGGGTTGTCTTTTACACCGCGGATCCAGGAGGAAAGCGTGTGGAGTGAACAGTATGACCGTTATCATACCTGGATGATCCTGTTGCTTGGCATGCATATGTTGTTTTTATGTTCTTATTTATTGCAGCTGAAGATCACGCCGGACAGCGGTTACAGCAGAAGTGTTTTTCTGGTGCTGTTCTTATTGGCCATCCGTATGATCTATTCCGATGCAGCGTTTTCGGCAGTCATAGGCGGGACTTTGAAATATTATGATCTGATTCTGTTTTCTGTATGCGTGATGGAAAGTCTGGTCTGGGAATTTCTTCTGAAAAACGGTTATAAAAAAGACCGGCAGAAAAAAGATTTCGGAATTCGGGAAGGGATTCTGATCACCGGTGTCATTGTGATGAGCCTTGCAGCTTTTGAAGGGATTTTATCATGGAAACTGACCATGGACGTGGGTGTCTGGCTGGTACTGCTGATCCGCTTTGCAGGGTATCGCAAAAAAGAAGAAATATCCGGAGAAGATATGATCTGGGAAATAGGCATATTGCTTTTGTATACTGGGATCGTATTGTCAGATTTTGCACATATCGGCATGCTTCCTTATAGTGGAGGTATTTTCATGCTTGTCGGAGTGATCGCTTTTGATCTGAGTGTCAATGTCATTGACCGCTGGCGTATGAATAAAATTCAGCAGAGGGCACTGGAGGCGGCGAAGATTGAGCAGAAGCTCCAGGAAGCCCGGCTGGAGCTTGCACTGCATCAGATCAAACCGCATTTTTTGCAGAATGCCCTGATGTCGATCAAAGTGCTCTGCCGGACGCGTCCGAAAGAGGCAGAACAGGCGGTCTACGATTTTGCCGTATTTTTGCGGGGAAATATGAATGCACTGGAATCTGCAGAGATGATTCTGTTTCGGGAAGAATGTAAGACGATCGAGCGGTATCTGCACATTGAAAAGATGCGTTTTGGGGAGCGTCTTCAGGTTCAGTGGGATCTTCAGGAAGAAAAGTTCCAGATACCGCCGCTGACGATCCAGCCGCTGGTAGAAAATGCGGTATGTCACGGAATCTGCCAGAAGATGGAGGGCGGCACCGTACAGATCCGAAGTTTTCGAAAAAACGGAGAAATCTGTGTTCAGATCCTGGATGACGGGGCAGGATTTGACACCGAAAAACTGAAAGATGCGGACGGGATTGCCATAAGAAATCTGAAGCTGCGTCTGAAAGAATTTCTAAATGCGGATCTTGAGATTGAGAGCAGAAAAGGAGAAGGGTGCAGGCAGACAATACATATTCCATGGGAGGAGACAGAAGATGAAAATTATTCTGATAGATGATGAACCATTGATCCTGGAAGAATTAAGCTATTTATGTGAAAAACACAAAGATATTGAAATTTGCGGAAAATTTGTAAACCCAAAGCAGGCATTGCAGTACGTTGCCGGGCATCCGGTGGATTTTGCATTTTGTGATATCAGGATGCCGGGGATCACGGGACTGGAACTGCTGGATCAGATGCACAAAGAAAAACCGGATCTTCAGGCAGCGTTTGTCACAGCATATGACCAGTACGCATTTGATGCCTATCAGCTGGATGCCTGCGATTATCTGCTGAAGCCGTTTGGACAGGAAGAGGTGGACCGTGCACTGGATAAAGCAAGAAGGCTGGTAAGAACGGAACAAAAAGATGAAATGCAGCTGGAAATCCACACGTTTGGCAGATTTGATCTGTTTTTAAACGGTCATGCGATTGATTTTAGCAGCAGAAAAGCAAAAGAACTGCTTGCACTTCTTGTGGCGAGACGGGGCGGCATTGTGGAAATGGAATTTGCCGTGGATCTGTTATGGGAAGAAGAACCGTTCAGTGAACAGGTGAAAGGACGTTTCCGAAAAGCAGTGATGAACCTGAAAAATACACTGCGGGATCATGGACTTCTCTGGATGCTTCACAGCGAGCGTGGACGAATGTATCTGGAGACAAAGGGCGTTTCCTGTGATTATTATGAACTGATGGAAGGGCAGATCCATGCAGCGGAAAAATTTTCAGATGAATTTATGGCACAGTATTCCTGGAGCGAGGCCTTTCTTCCGGTTCTGGAACGTCAGGCCGGGATTGTAATGTCAAATTACAGTAATTAAAACAGTAAACACTTCAAAAAGGAACACTTCTGGAACACTTGCTTTCCTATACTTTTTTCAAAAGGGAAAAAATCCCGGAAAAGGAGGAAAGTAAAATGAAAAATGTAACCAGAAGTGTTCGTTTTGTTTTGTCCATGGTTCTTGTCATGGCAATGGTTCTGACTTCCATCGGAAGCTTCGGAACAGTCGCAAAAGCACAGACCGGCAGAGCAGCGGACGGATTGAAAGGAATCTACCGTATTTATCACACGGAAGATGCCACGCAGCGAATGGCTCCGGGAGCGGACCAGGCATCCGAGGGTAATACGCTCTGGCTGTGGGAACAGGGATCAACTGCTCCGGCAGACTGTGAGATGTTCTATTTTGAGCAGGCAGAGGACGGAAGCTATTACTGGTACAACAAGCAGGATGCAGAGCTTGTCATGCAGGCAGATACTTCAGTTGTCAGCCTTCAGAGAAAGAATGCCGCATCAGCAAACCAGAAATGGACGATCGAGAAAGTGGCAGGAACAGAAGATCAGTATTATCTGAAAAATGGTTCCCGTTATGCAAGTACTTCTGCAAACCGCCATGCACAGGTAAGTATGTCCGATACGGCACAGGCATGGAGACTTGCAAAGGTAGAGCCGGAAGTGAAACTCTCTCTTGGCAGCAGTACCATAAGAACCGGTGAGAGCACAACCGCAGCTGTGACCGGATTTGACGCAGACGGCGAAGAGCTGGATGGAAGCAAAGCCGTGATCACCAGTGAGAATCCGGATATCGCAGAAGTTTCCGGAAATACCGTTATCGCAAAAAAAGTCGGAACAGCAACGATCAAAGCAACATTTGAGGGCACAGAAGTCAACACAGAGCTGACCGTTCTGGAGACATCAAAAGAATGGCCGGGCGTTTATCGCATTGATAACGTAGAATTTGCCGGTTATCTGATCGAGCCTGGAGCAGACAATGTAAACGAAGGAAACAACCTGTACCTGTGGAATACAGCACTGAATCAGACACGTATGTGGGTATTTACGGAAGCCGGGGACGGTTATGTATACTGGCATCCACGCAACAATGTATCACTTGTGATCCAGGGAGGAGATCTGGATTCTTATCCTTCCATGGCAAAAAACACAGGCGAGGATACACAGAAGTGGAAGATCATCAAAGATGAGACAAGCGGAAATTACCGGATCCAGAACAAAGCATCCGGAAAATATGTTGCAACCGTAAACGATGCAAACTGGCAGCTGATCCAGATGAAAGAAGAAAGTGCAAAGACATCCCTGTGGGTCATGAATGAGCTGAAAGCGACCATCAGCTTGGAAGTTTCTGCAGGCTATCTGCAGACCGGAAAAACAACGAATTTTGCAGTGGTTGCAAAAGACGCATCCGGAGCAGCGATCAGCAGCGGTATCCGCACCGTAAGCAGCCATCCGGAAGTGGCTTCTCTGGAAGGCAATCAGATCAAAGCTCTGAAACCGGGCTATACGGATATTACGAGTTATCTTACAACAGGCGGAAAAGAATATACTTCCAACACGATCCGTGTTTACGTTACCGATGAAGCACCGGTATTTACCGGAAAAGAATGGTACAAAGATATTTCTACTGCAGAAGTAAACAGAGAGCCTTCTCATGCAGATTTTGTTCCGTATCAGGATGCAGACACTGCATTTAACAGCGAGAAGAGTGCACTGGATGACCAGAATGAGACGGCAAGTACTTACTATAAACTGCTGACGCAGAAAGAATGGGATTTTGCACTGATAGAAAATCCGGAAAAAGCAGATGCAGCGGACGCAAAAGGTTATCTGGAAGAAACACTTCCGGAGGAAGCAAAAGCAGATTTCCAGAAAGAATTTGTACCGCATGCATGGCAGACTTATCGAAACGCAGATAAGACCTTTAAATATTTTGATGAAGCAATCTATACAAACAGTATCTATCCGTGGGGCAGTGCACAGGGAAATACCATCGAGTATGATGATCCTCAGGCACCGACGCACTATAATCCGGTAGGATATTACCGTACTGAGTTTGAACTTCCGGAAAACTGGGACGGACGTAAAGTATTTCTGTCACTGCAGTCCGTAAGATCTGCTTATTATCTGTTCATCAACGGAAAACAGGTTGGTTATACAGCAGACAGCTTTACGGCGCATGATTTCAATATCACACCGTATCTGAACAAGAATGGAAAGAATACGATCGCATTGAAAGTATATCGCTGGGGCATCGGAAGTTATCTGGAAAATCAGGATTTCATTCAGCTGAGCGGTATCATGCGTGACATTTATCTGTATTCCAAAGACAGCCGTGCAGAGCTTCGTGATTTCTTTGTACAGACAAGCTTTGCAGACCGCACAGACAAAAACAGCGATGTTACGATGAACGTGGATGTTGATGTCCGCAATCTGACAGACAAAGAAGATACCAGCGGCTACACCGTAGATGTCAAACTGAAAGACATGGACGGAAAGCTGATCGGTCAGGATACGATTTCTTATGATAAGCTGAAAGCACTTCAGGGTGTGACCGGTGCATCCGATCCGAATGCAGCAGATGCAGACGGCGAGAAAAAAGTAAACTTAGGTGATCGCAAAACAGCAACGATCGAAGTTAAGAATCCGAAGAAATGGTTCCCGGATACACCGAACCTGTACATGGTAACGCTGGAATTAAAAGACAGCACCGGAAAAGTGATCGAAGCAGAAGCAGAACATGTCGGTTTCCGCGAGATCTATAAAGTAAACATCAACGATGCAGAACAGGAACAGATGCAGATCACAGGACAGAAGATTATCTTCCGCGGTGTCAACCGTCACGATGCCAGCCTGGAAAATGGCAGTGCCGTGACAAATCAGGAGATCATCGATGATCTGAAACTGATGAAACAGTACAATGTCAATGCAGTCCGTACTTCACATTATCCAAATGCAAAGATTTTATATGATCTGGCAGATGAACTTGGTATTTATGTTTATGCAGAAGCAAACGTAGAATCACACTACGGAGCATATGGCGATCATAAAGTGCCGATCCCTGGAGGGGACAGCCGCTGGGTAACTCCGGTTCTAGATCGAAACATGAATATGCTGGAGCTTCTGAAAAACCATGCATCCATCATCGGATGGTCTTATGGAAACGAAGCAACTTACACAAGATGCCCATTAGACAATACTTACTGCTTCTGGGCAGCAGCAATGGCAGTTCTGAACCGTGATCCGAGCAGACTGCGTATGTACGAACGTGAATCCGATGGTTATTATCATCGTTATCAGAAGGATGCAGGAGCTGATCCATGGGGCATGGAAACCAGAAGCAAGAATATTGTGGATGTTCACAGTACACAGTATCCGGAAGCAAAGAACGTAGAAAGCTACGCGAAAAACACAAACTACAAACTGCCTTATTTTGAGCAGGAATATGCACATGCAATGGGACAGTCTTTCGGAAGTTTCAATGAATTCTGGAAACTGAACCGCACATACTCCAATGTTCAGGGCGGATTTATCTGGGATTGGGCAGACCAGTCACTTGCAACCACAAGAGAAGACGGAAAGACATTCTGGGCTTACGGTGGAGACTGGATGGATGCGAGCTCCAATGCAGATGCATTCTGTGCAAACGGTGTTCTGTTTGCAGACCACACACCGTCCGCAAAAGCCGTACAGATGCGTTACGATCATCAGCAGGTGAACTTCTATCTTGAAAACGAAGATGCGAAAGTAACCGATGGAACGATCAAAGTAAAAGTCGTAAATGAACTGGAAAACAGCACCCTTGAGAATTACAATATCATCTGGAGCCTGAAAAAAGACGATGAAGAGATCGCAACAAAGACCATCTCCTTAAATACACCGGGTATGGATGGAGAAACCTTTGGAGAAGAAGTGATCACGATCGATCTGCCGAAAGTAAAACCGCAGACCGGCGATACTTACATGCTGGAGTTCTCCGTGCAGAATAAAGTAAAACCGGATTGGGATGCAACGCTCACCAAATACGACAATGTAGTGGCACATGAGCAGTTTGACCTGACTCCGGAATACAAGGAGACAAAAGTACTGGATTACGATGACATGTCTGAGTTTACCAAAGCAGAAGATGACGGTAATACAATGAGCATCGAAGGTGTTACAAAAGACGGAAAATCCTACGCACTGAAAATGGATAAGACAACCGGTATTCTTTCAGATTACACGGTGGACGGCAAAGTCGTTCTGGAAAAAGGTCCGGTACCGAGCTTCTGGAGAGCACAGAACTATAACGACACACCGGTTGCATACAACCGCAATCTGCGAAATACCGATGACAACATGGAACTGGTGGACAGTCCGGTTATCACACAGGATGAGAATGGAAAGCACATCCGTGTAGCATTAAACGTAAAACTTACGGTTGATGCAGAACAGACCTTACTCTATGATATTTACGGAGATGGAGAAATCGTAGTCCGCTCTGCCTTTACACCGAGAAGCAACTTTGCACCGGGTACCGCCGGAGCACAGGCACTGCCGAAAGTCGGTGTCCGCATGACTGTTGCAGCAGGATACGAAAATCTGGAATACTTCGGAAGAGGTCCGGAAGAAAACTACATTGATCGAAAGACGGCAACCGATGTCGGTGTATACAGGAGTACCGTAACAGATCAGTTTGTAAGCAAATATGTGAAACCACAGGAAAACGGAAACCACACCGATGTCAGATGGACATCACTGACCGATAATGACGGAAATGGTATTTTAGTTGCCGCAGACGGAACGGTAGAATCTTCTGCACTTCATGTAAAAGCAGAAAATATCAATCCGGTTAGCTGGACCGATTATCCGTATAACAACCAGACCATTCGTCATTCCACAGAAGTTCCGATGGATGAGCAGACTTATCTGTGCCTGGATGCGATCCAGCGAGGAGTCAGCAATACAGGATTCTTTAACCATATACCGCTGGAAGGATTCTATCCGACAACCAAGCAGAATGCAGATGGAAGCTACAACACTTATGCAGAGAGATTCCGCATTGTTCCGGTTACTTCCGATACGGACAAGATGGAAGAAAGCAAGGCAGGTTTTGAAGCAAGTTCTGTAGCAGGAGAACTGGAAGAGATCAAAAACCAGGCAGTCGCAGCAAAGAACGATGCCGAGACCGCAGCAAAAGCAGCCGAAGCAGCAAAAGCAGATGCAGAAGCAGCCAAGGCAAAAGCAGAAGAAGTAAAAGCAGCCGCAGAAGAAGCAAAGAAAGCCGCAGAAGAAGCAAAGGCAGCAGCCGATGTTGACAAAGCAGCAGCAGAAGCAGCTCAGGCGAAAGCAGAAGTTGCACAGAAAGCAGCAGAAACTGCAGAAGAAGAGGCAAAGAAAGCACAGACCGCTTCCGAAGCAGCCCAGGCAAAAGCAGAGGCAGCACAGAAAGCCGCAAAAGAAGCAGAGGATGCAGCAAAGAATTATGCAAACGATGCAGAAGCAGCAAAAACAGCCGCGGAGGCAGCCAAAACAACAGCTGAAAATGCAAAAAAGGATGCTGAGACCGCAGCAAAAGCAGCAGAAGCAGCCAAAGACTCCGTAAGTGCACAGAAAGGCCTTGCAGAGGCAGCCGCAGGTGCTGCAAAGGCAAGTGCGGATGCAGCGAAAGCAGCTCAGGCAAATGCAGAAGCCGCAGCGAAAGCAGCCGAAGAAGCACAGAAGAAAGCAGAAGAGATCCTTGCGAAAGCCCAGAAAGAGGCAGAAGAAAAGAGAGCCGAAGCACAGAAACAGTTAGAAGAAGTGCAGGCAATGCAGAAACGTCTGGAGAGCCAGCTGACTAAGACAGAATTTGCAGCTAAGAAAGTGAAAGTAAAAGCTGTCAAAGGTGTTAAGAAGTCTGTGAAAGTCAACTGGAAGAGCGTAGAAGGAGCAGACGGATACGTGATCGAGTACGCTAAGAAAGCAAACTTCAAAGGCAAAAAGACCGTTACCGTTTCCGCTTCCAAAAAAGCAAAAACGATCAAGAGACTTTCCGCAAAGAAAACGTACTATGTAAGAGTCAAAGCATACAAAGTAGTGGATAACGAGAAAGTTTACACCGCTTACAGTGCAAAAAAGAAAGTACGCACAAAATAAGAAATAAAATTATGAGGTGTTCCATAGAATACTGGTCATAAAAGAGAGAGGCACCGTGACGGTAAAGTTTCCGTCACGGTGTCTCTCTTTATAGAGATGAATAAAATGCAGGAAATCGCAGTGATTGATTATCATCAAGCTGCATAGAGACTCTTACGAAGAAGGACAAAAATGACAGTACCATATGAGATGGAAAGATGGTACAATTGTCACAGCGACCACTTACTCGGCAAGTAGCGAAGCGGATTGTGAATGTCCGCTTTACGTGGCATCCAATATAGAAAGAGAGGAAGAGCATATGAACGAACTGTATGAAGCCATTGAGCAGAAAATCAAAGCCTCCGGATATCCGAGAGCGATTTCCGGAGAAGAGGTATACAATGACATCTGCGACCAGATTGACGGAAAGGAGAACGGAACCTATCTGCTTCTGTCAAAATTTGAGGAGGATGTGGTGTTTGAATACCACATCACGATCCAGGATGAGGATTTTAACCTCGGAATTCTGACCATGCGGACACCGGAAGGTGTGTTTGAAGCAGATTTTGATGCGTGAATCAATTAAGGTGCATTTTTCAGAGGAAGAAGGTAAAACAGGGTATATAATCCGGTTCAGTTTTGACGATATTCGACTAAGGTAAACGTTTTGCGTTCTGATTTTACAATTCCCTCCGCCTTTAATTTTTTCAGTTCCCGCATCATGGCACTGCGGTCAACGGAAAGATAATCGGCAAGCGTACTTAAAGAAAAGGGCAGCGTAAAGCTGTCTGAATGCTGCTCCTGTGCAAGTTTTTCGAAATAGCACAGGAGTTTTTCTTTTGTTGTTCTCTGAGAGAGGATTTCCAGATGTTCGCCAAGGGCGATCGCTTTTCTGGAAATCAACTGAAGAGCATTGCTGACCAGAAGACTGTGAAAATGGCAGGCATTTGGGCAGCGTCTGATCAGATGGGCATAGTCAATAAACTGGATCTTGCAGCTTTTTGTGCAGATCACCTGCAAAGAATCCCCGTTTGGTGACAGGGCGGAAAGTGCCGAGCCGAAGACATCTCCGGTTTTCAGGTATTCCAGAATGGTCTGGCGGCCGTCCAGGTGTGTGCGGATGATGGCGGCTTCTCCTTCCAGAAGATAGCCGATGCGGTCGGGATGGTCAGCATAGAAACAGACCGTCTCGTCGGTGGAAAAGGACTTCTCAGATGCCTGAAAACAGACCATCATGCGATTGTATTCTTCCGGTGTGATACCGTCAAAAAGAGAAAGTTTTGTATTCATAAATACCTCCGTTTTTTCTTTTTCCGTGCAGAAAAAAGCGTTTGCACAGAAAGAAGATATAGACTCCGTACCGTGGTTGCCTGCGAATTTTCGAACACTTGCTGCGTTTTGATGGAAAAAGTTGCATATGCAACAGAAAATCCTACTGATACAAAGTATAGTATAAACATAACAAAAAAGCAAATGATAATTTAAACATGATGCCAGGGTCAAAAGGTCTAAATCCACATGAGCTTGCTCATAGGTGGATGAAAGACCTTGGGACCCGCCCCGATATGAGCATAAAAGTGGGATGATAATCCCACGATATGCGAATACTGGGGTGCTATGTGCCAGTGGCACATGTTTAGCACCGACCGAAGCGGAGCGTAGAAAGGATTGTGGGAGTGCAACGCACGGAACAATCCGTAGGCATCATAGTTGGAGACTTTTGACACTCACATCTAAACATAATAAAAAGCTTAAAGCTGCACAGGGCATTTTAAAACAAGAATAAAAAATGCAGCTGTGAAGATATAGAGCATTCACAAAACCACAGGAGGTATGCTATGAAAACATTAAAGCTTAGAGATGATTTTTACTGGGCGGGAATCGTGGATGACACGCTCAGGGTTTTTGATATTATCATGTACACGGAATTTGGCACAACCTACAATTCTTATGTGCTCAAAAGCGGCGGGAAGGTCGTATTATTTGAAACGGTAAAAGAAGCTTTTTTTGAGGAGTGGATGGACAAACTCGGCGAAGTGATCGATGTGACAAAGATCGATTATCTGGTGGTCAATCATACGGAGCCGGATCATGCGGGCAGTGTGCAGCGTCTGTTGAAATTAAGTCCGCAGCTGAAGATCATTTCCACAGCCTGTGCGGCCGGGTTTTTAAAGGAAATTGTGAACGGAGAATTCTGCAATCTGATCGTGCATGACAACGAGACGATGAAGATCGGGGACAAAACGCTGCGTTTTCTGCTGGTTCCGAATCTGCACTGGCCGGATACGATGTACACGTTTATTGAAGAAGAACAGGTGCTTGTGACCTGCGATTCCTTCGGCTCCCACTATGGATTTCAGGATGTGCTGGTCAGCAAGGTGACAGACCGGGAAGGCTATATGCGGGCAACAAAATATTATTTTGACTGCATTATTGGACCGTTCAAGCCATTTATGCTGAAGGCTCTGGAACGTGTAAGAGAGCTTGATGTTTCGATGATCTGCCCGGGACATGGACCGGTGCTGGATTCCGGAATCGACTTTATTGAGGATACTTATGAGAGATGGTGTACCGTGGTCAATCCAAATCAGAAAAAAACAGTCATTATTCCTTATGTAAGTGCCTATGGTTATACAAAGCAGATCGCGGAAAAGATTGAAGAAGGCATCAAGGCAAGCGGTGATATTGATGTGCGAAGCTACGATATGGTGACAGCAGATCAGGCACAGGTACTGGAAGAGATTGGATTTGCTGATGGTATTTTATTTGGAACACCGACGATCGTTGGGGAAGCATTAAAGCCGATCTGGGATCTGACAACATCCATTTTTGCGGGAACACATGGCGGGAAACTGGCAAGTGCATTCGGCAGCTACGGCTGGAGCGGAGAAGGCGTGCCGCATATCATGGAGCGTCTGAAACAGCTTCGCATGAATACAGTGGACGGACTTCGCATCCGTTTCCGTCCGGGAGATACGGAGCTTGTAGAGGCTTTCGAATACGGCTATCATTTCGGTTCTCTTTTGCAGGATAAAAAGGCGGAGAAAACGACAAAAGGCAGTCGAAAGCTTGTGAAATGTCTGGTGTGCGGAGAAATTTTTGATTCTTCCCTGGAAGTATGTCCGGTCTGCGGTGTCGGACGTGAAAATTTTGTGCCGGTGGAAGAAAAAGAAACTACTTACCGAAAAGACGGCGATGAATTTTATGTGATCCTTGGAAACGGTACAGCAGGACTGAATGCGGCGAAAGCAGTCCGGGAGCGGGATAAGACATCTTCGATTCTTATGATCTCGGAGGAAAAATATCCGACCTATAACCGTCCGATGCTGACAAAAGCCTTAAATGCCGGACTTGAGATCAGTCAGATTCAGGTGGAACCGGAGAGCTGGTATGAGGAAAATCAGGTTTATCAGATCCTCGGCAAAAAGATTATTTCAGTGGACAAAACGGAAAAAGAAGTGACACTTGAGGATGGCATGCGTCTGAAATACACGAAACTGATCTATGCACTGGGAGCAAAAAGCTTCGTCCCTCCGATTCCGGGAAGCGAAAAAGAGCAGGTGGCAGTGATCCGTACTCTGGAAGATGCAGAAAAAATCGGGCAGATGATCCCAAAGAACGGACAGACAGTCGTGATCGGCGGCGGTGTGCTTGGACTTGAGGCAGCCTGGGAGCTGAAAAAGGCAGGATGTCAGGTGACAGTTCTCGAGGCAGCTCCGGTTCTGATGGGAAGACAACTGGATGAAGGTGCGGCAGCGATGCTTGGAAGCATTGCAGAGCGTGTCGGTATCAAGGTCCGCACCGGAGTAAAGATCGATCGGATCGAAGGGCAGGAGCGTGTAACGGCCGTTCGTCTTGCAGATGGGGAAGAAATCGCAGCCAATCTGGTGCTGATCTCCTGCGGTGTGCGTGCAAATACAGAACTTGCAGAACAGATGGGACTGAAGGTAAACAGGGCAGTTGCTGTAAATGAAAAAATGCAGACCAGTGAAAAAGATATCTATGCGTGCGGAGACTGCGTGGAATTTGAAGGGGAAAATGCAGCACTCTGGGCCGAGGCAAGTGAGCAGGGAAAAGTCGCAGGAGCCAATGCAGCCGGGGAGTGCGTGGAATATCAGAAAGTACAGATGCCGCTCTCCTTTAACGGTATGAATACTTCCCTGTATGCGATCGGAGATAACGGCAGAAACAAAAATCTTCTCTATAAAACACTGGAGATCTGTGACAGGAGCAAGAAGCAGTATGAGAAACTGTATTTCCTGAACGGAAAGCTCTGCGGTGTGATCTTGATCGGAAATGTATCAAAAATGGCAAAACTGACAAAACTGATGGAGAGGAAAGCAACATTTGCGGAAGTGATCCTGGATAAGGAAACAGAAAGTTATTGATTTTACCGTTGTAGTGGGAAGAAAAATATTATATAATCAAGGCAGGTGGTGTCGAAGGCAGGAACCACCTGCCTTATATTAAATGTTTACAGAATTGCGAGCGTTACTTTGTAACGAAGCAATTCGCAGGCATCCGTTGAAGTGAAAAGACCGAAAGTTTTTTTGCTTCGACATCTGCATAAGAAGGTATTAAAAAAAGAGGAGCGTGGTAGCAAATGTTAAGAATTGGTATGCTGACAAGCGGCGGTGACTGTCAGGCACTCAATGCAACAATGCGAGGAGTAGTCAAAGGTCTCAGTGCAAATGTGCAGGAACTCGAAGTTTATGGATTTTATGATGGATACAAAGGTCTGATCTATGGCAATTACCGTATGCTTTCTGCAAAAGATTTTTCCGGAATCCTGACAAAGGGCGGAACGATTCTTGGAACATCCAGACAGCCGTTCAAGCTGATGCGTACACCGGATGAGCACGGACTGGACAAGGTAGAGGCCATGAAGCAGAATTATTACAAACTGCGTCTGGACTGCCTGGTGATCCTCGGGGGAAACGGAACACAGAAAACAGCAAATCTGCTGCGTGAAGAGGGACTGAACATCATCCATCTGCCAAAGACCATCGACAATGATATTTATGGAACGGATATGACATTCGGTTTCCAGAGTGCGGTTGACATTGCGACCGATGCAATCGACCGTATCCACACAACCGCAGCATCCCACAACCGTGTATTCTTAGTTGAAGTTATGGGACACAAAGTCGGCTGGCTGACGCTTCATGCAGGAATCGCCGGCGGTGCGGATATCATTCTGCTTCCGGAGATCCCTTACGATATCGATAAGATCATCGAAGCGATCCACAAGAGAGCGGCATCCGGACATGGTTTTACCATTCTGGCAGTTGCAGAGGGTGCAATCTCCAAAGAAGATGCAGCTCTTCCGAAAAAAGAATTAAAAGAAAAGATCAAAAAGAGAAAACATCCATCCGTATCCTACGAACTGGCAGAGCAGATTTTCCAGAAGACCGGTATCGAAGTGCGTATTACCGTTCCGGGACATACACAGCGAGGAGGAAGCCCTTGTCCGTATGACCGTGTACTGTCAACCAGACTGGGTGCAGAAGCAGCAACTCTGATCATGAAAAAGGAATATGGTTACATGGTAGGTATCATCAACGGCAAAGTTAAGAAAGTACCGCTTGGTGATGTAGCCGGCAAGCTGAAGATGGTATCTCCGGATGATCAGCTGATCAAAGAAGCAAAATGCATCGGCATCAGCTTTGGTGTATAAAACCGAGACGGTATCGGATGGGAGTCACTTCACATCTGATGTAAGGGCAGAGAGTCTGCCACAGACATTTTTGAAGTATTTAGAAACAGAGGGAAAGCATGAGCTATACTGCTTTATACCGTAAATTCCGTCCTGACTCCTTCCAAGATGTGAAGGGCCAGGACGCAATTGTGCGGACATTAAAAAATCAGATCAGGGCACAGCGTATCGGACATGCCTATCTGTTCTGCGGTACCAGAGGAACAGGTAAAACGACGGTGGCAAAGATCCTTGCAAAAGCGGTAAACTGTGAGCATCCCATTGATGGAAATCCCTGCAACGAGTGTGAGACCTGCAAGGCGATCGCCGCTGGAAATTCCATGAATGTGATTGAGATCGACGCAGCTTCCAACAACGGTGTGGACAACATCCGTGAGATCCGAGAAGAGGTTGCCTACTCACCGACCAGCGGCAAGTACAAGGTCTACATCATCGACGAGGTCCATATGCTGTCTATAGGTGCGTTTAATGCACTGCTTAAGACACTGGAAGAACCGCCTTCCTATGTCATTTTTATTCTGGCGACGACGGAGGCACACAAGATCCCGATCACGATCCTCTCCAGATGTCAGCGTTATGATTTCAAACGGATCGCCCGCACGACGATCGTGGACCGTCTGCGAGAGCTGATGGATGAGGAGCAGGTCGAAGTCGAAGATAAGGCTCTGCGTTATATCGCCAAAAAAGGCGACGGTTCCATGCGAGATGCGTTAAGTCTTCTGGATCAGTGTATTGCCTTTTATTTAGGAGAAAAGCTGACGTATGAGCATGTCCTGGATGTACTCGGTGCGGTGGATACCGATGAGTTCAGCAAACTGCTGCGGGAAGTGTTGGACGGGGATGTTACGCAGGTGATCCTGCATCTGGAAAATATGATCATGCAGGGACGTGATCTGACGCAGCTTGTAAACGATTTTACCTGGTATCTGCGAAACCTGCTTCTGCTTAAAAGTTCCGATAATATGGAAGATGTGCTGGATGTCTCCGCAGAGAATCTGGAGCAGCTGAAAGAAGAGGCAGCGATGGTGCGAGATGATACGCTGATGCGTTATATCCGCATTTTTTCAGAATTGCAGAATCAAATCAAATATGCAGGATCCAAGCGAGTGATGCTGGAGGTGGCACTGATCAAACTGTGCCGTCCGCAGATGGAGCAGGATCAGCTCTCCGTACTGGAACGCGTGCGGAGACTGGAAAAGCAGCTGGCATCGGGCGTGGTGGTAAGACAGCAGGGCACCGGTGGTTACACACCGGAGGGCAATTTTGACTATCAAAATCCGGTAAATGTGGCGGCTCCGGGAGGCATAGATCCAGATGGAACAGCAGGCAGCACAGACCCGGCAAAGCTTCAGCAGGCAGCACCGGAAGATCTGCAGAAGATCGTCGGTATGTGGCGGACGATCCTGGCACAGACTTCAGGGCGTTTCCGTGTGGTTCTGGCAAGTGCCGTTCCGAAATTTAATACAGAAAAAGAAGATGGTACGCTTTATATCGTATTTTCTGATTTTCTGGGAGAGACTTATGTCAATGATCCGAAGAAAGCAGAAGTACTCGAGCAGATCATTGCAGCGAAAACAGGCAGGCAGGTCAAAGTCAAGATGATCCTGCAGGCAGATGAGCATGTGGCAAATACCAGACTTTCCAAAGTGCAGGTCGAGGAGGCACTTGAAAATCTGGTCCATGCAGATATAGAAATAGAAGATGACTAATAGAAAGATTATTCAGGAGGATTAGAAAATGGCAAAACGTGGAGGATTTCCGGGCGGAGGTATTCCGGGCAATATGAACAATCTGATGAAACAGGCACAGAAAATGCAGCGTCAGATGGAGGAAAACCAGAAAGCACTGGAAGAGAAAGAGTTTACGGCAGCAGCAGGCGGCGGCGTGGTAGAAGTGACGATCTCCGGTAAGAAAGAAGTGACCAAAGTTTCGCTCAAAGAAGAAGTCGTAGATCCGGATGATATCGAGATGCTTGAAGATCTGATCATGGCAGCTACCAACGAAGCTCTGAGAAAAGTAGAGGAAGAGACCAACGCAGTCATGTCAAAACTGACAGGCGGACTTACTGGTATGGGTGGAGGATTTCCGTTCTGATGGATTATTATAGCAGTCATATCACAAAACTGATCGAAGAACTGTCAAAACTGCCGGGTGTGGGGGCGAAATCAGCCCAACGCCTGGCGTTTCATATTATTAACCGTCCGATCGAGGAAGTGCAGCGGCTCTCGGATACGATCATCGATGCAAGGAAGAACGTCAGATACTGTAAAGAATGTTTTACGCTGACAGACGATGAGCTCTGCCCGATCTGCAAGAACGATGCAAGAGACCACAAGACAATCATGGTCGTGGAAAATACAAGAGATCTGGCGGCGTACGAGAAGACCGGCAAGTATGACGGTGTCTACCATGTTCTGCACGGGGCAATCTCACCGATGCTCGGCATCGGACCGGGGGACATAAAATTAAAAGAGCTGATGACAAGACTTCAGGGCGATGTCAATGAAGTGATCATTGCTACCAATTCTAGCCTGGAAGGTGAGACAACGGCGATGTACATCAGCAAGCTGATCAAGCCGACCGGTATCAAAGTCAGCCGGATTGCCAGCGGGGTACCGGTGGGCGGAGATCTGGAATATATTGATGAAGTTACTCTGCTGCGTGCCCTGGAAGGCCGCGTGGAGCTGTAATGAGGACAAAATGCATGCAAGATCAGTCATGCAGTTTCAAAGTATCTGCGAAGAAAGGCTATAGCCGGGAGCAATTTCGTCAATGGCATGAGCGATCCCGCGGGAAATCTGCGAGGCGAGCGGCATCACGGCAGACAGCCGTGTTGACTGCAGTACCAGATGTGAAAACGGAGAAAAGGATGCTACGATTCCGGTTACAAAAAAGTCACCGACTGCAATCAGATTTTTGTCGACGCCGGCACCGGGACAAAGACTTCCTTTGCCGGCCGTAATGCAGCCAAGATGTTCTTTTGTTCCAAAGGAAGCATCGACAGCGATCAGCGGATGATCCGGAAAATGTAGATGGATCGCATCGATGGTTTCCTCAAGATTGAGGGCATGAACAGGCATCTTCAGTGTACCAAACACGGGGATGCTTTTTTTGTACCGTTCTTCCAGGGCACTGCCGACCATCGGACCTAAGCTGTCACCGGTCACACGGTCACTTCCGATGCATAGAAGGACAGGTGCGATATCTGAAAAACCGTTTTTTATCAGAATTTTAGAAAGATAATTTCCGAGAAGCTCTGCGGTATCGGAAGAGCCTGCATTAAAATAGCAGATCGTATCGGAAGAAAACATGATTGTCATCCCTCTCTTAAAAATTTGTAAAGCGGACATTCACAATCCGCTTCGCTGCGTTCAAATCGACAGATGTGAAATTTGCCGTGTTAAAGGCTTTTACAGTGTATCCGAAAAAAGGAAGGTTTATTCGCATCAATCCGATGAAAAACATGTCGGAAAGTTCTTGAAAAGTATCCCACGGATTGCTAAAATTTGCAGATTCTTTGTGCTACGATAGGGGCATCAGCTGGAAGTAGTATAAAGGAGGATTGGGAGTATGATCGAAATGGTTTACAGGGGAACCTCAAAGGACGGAAAGGGAAAGGAACGGACAGGCCTGCCGAAAAATATCCGGCAGATCGGAGATGCAGGATCAGATAAAAGGGTTTATATAGAAGATTATGTGATCACATTTCTGGAAAAGACAGGCTGTGCGGTGCTGCTCGGTGAAGTCTGGCAGAACGAAAACATGAAGTGTCTGTTTGCGGACGGAGCCGTAGAGATCGCAGAGGGTGAACCAAACGATGATATGTGGGAGAAAATCTACCGGGAAATGAAACAGTATTTTCCGGGAAGAGAAGTGATCGGCTGGGCGAAAAAGATGGAGGAGCCAGAAGAAGAACCGGATGAGAAGCTCTTTGATCTGCACCGGGAACAGTTTCCGGGTGAGGACAGGCTGCTGTTTCTGTATGACAGCGAAGAAAATGCCAGCGTTTTCTTGACGGAGAACACCGGGATCCGAAAGCAGAGCGGCTATTACATCTACTACGAAAAAAACGAGCAGATGCAGAGCTATATGGTAAAAGAAAATGAAGGGCAGTCCGTGGAGGCGGAATCAAAGAATCAGGATGGAGCCATCCAGAACTTCCGCAGACGGATCGCAAAAAAACAACAGGACGCACAGAACGTGGAGCAGGAGCAGAAAAGCAAAACTCCGACGATGGTGCGTTTTTTATATGGTGCAAGTATGTTTCTGGTGCTGACGATCCTGGTGATCGGGGCGACGATGGTCAACAACTATAATCGCATGAAAGATATGGAAGTGACGCTTCAGGAGATGGCACTTGGAAGTGATGGGCAGAGCAGTGGCCTGTCAAAAGGAACCGAAAAACAGAAAGAAACGGATGCTCTGGCAGCTTCGGCACAGGCAGAAGGAGAAATTGCAAAGGAGAGTGCCGCAAAGGATGAGACCGAAAAGACCTGGATCTTAAAAGAGAGCAGTACAGAGAGCAATACGACGACAACAGGCGATTCTACAGACAATATGGGAACAACAGGCAGCACAGGAACAGCGGGAAGCAGCACAGCAACCGATGGAACAGGAGGTGCCGGAACTTCCGGTAGGCAGGATAGCACCACATCCGGCAGTTCCTCTGCAAATAGCCGTGCGGCATCCTCTTTGGATGTGACGAAGTATCAGGCAGAATACACGGTGCGGGACGGCGATACGCTGGCGATCGTCTGCCGGATGTACTACGGAAATCTGGACAAGCTTCAGGAAATCTGTGATCTGAACGGCATTACCGATCCAAACACGATTCTTCCGGGACAGAAGATCGTGCTGCCGTAAAAAGAATAAGGAACGTAAAAGGCATGGTTGACTATCCCATGCCTTTTAAACTATAATAACAACATTGCAGGGTACTTAAGAAGAACTTTTGCAGAGCATCAGGAAAATTTCAGAATTGGCACAGTAAGGACGAAATGAGGATGAAAATAAAATTAAAAGAATTATTCAGAAAAAAAGAGGATGATCTGGATTTGGATCTGGACGAAGAGCTCAACGATCCGGATATCCGCATCGAGACATATGAGATGACGGAAGATCCACAGGCAAAAGAAGAACTGTGGGATAAGATTAAAAAACATCAGAAGTTTGTACATAACCGCAATGCGATTACCATGGGACTTCTGTTTATCCTGTTGTTCGGGCTGGGGACATTTTTATTCTTCCACACCGGAAGCACCTATCTTACCTCAGACCGCATTGAGAGAAATGACGTGAGCAGTACGCAGTATCTGGAGTTTGGAGATTATTTCCTGAAATACAGCTCCGACGGGGTAGCCTGTGTGGACAGCAAATCGAATACAAAATGGAGTACGACCTACAGTATGCAGGCACCGTTCGTGGATGTCTGCGGTACGACTGCTGTGATCGCAGATCAGCAGGGGATGCAGGTCTATGTATTTGATGAAGAGGGACTGAAAGGACAGTTCCAGACAAAACTGCCGATCCAGAAGGCAAGAGTGGCAACGCAGGGTGTTGTGGCGGTGATCCTAGCAGATGATGATGTGACCTGGGTCAATTTTTACGATGCATCCGGGACACTGATCGCCGAGAATCGCACGACGATCGACGATTTTGGTTATCCGCTGGATATGGCACTTTCTCCGGACGGGATCAAGATGGCAGTGTCCTATATGCGGGTCAATGGAAACAAGATCAGTACACATATTGCGTTTTATAACTTCGGAAGTGCAGGTCAGATGGAGCTGAACAATCAGGTCGGTGAGCTAAATGTGGACGACGTGCTGGCTCCGCAGATTTTTTTCTGTGACAACAGCACGGCAGTTGCCGTCCGCACCGACGGGTTTACGGTATTTTCCGGCAGCCAGTCTCCGAAAGAAAAGAAAACGGTGAAGTTTGATCAGGAGATCATCAGTACTTTCCATGACGGCAACCGCATCGGCTTTGTCTTTGACGGAGGCGACTCTGGACATAAATATCTGATGAAGGTCTACAATACCGGCGGTAAGAATACCATGCAGAAATATTTTGATCTGCAGTACAACAGTATTACCCTGCAGAAAGACAAAATCGTGCTGTTCAATGAAAAAGAATTTGCCATTTATAAGTTAAACGGTCAGAAAACATTCCAGGGCAAATACCGCAAGCCAATCCAGAATGTGCTGAGTATCCGTGGATTCCGCAAATATATGGTGATCACCGAGGACAGTGCAGATCTGATCCGGCTTGGATAGCAGAAAGGAAATTATGAATTTACTTACGATCATTATCTTACTGGTACTGCTGGTATTTGCGATCAATGGCTATATGAGAGGTTTTGCGAGGACGCTGACCTCTCTGCTTTTTTTCGTGTTTTCCGGTGTACTGGTCTATTATTCGACACCCTATGTCAATGATTTTCTGAAAACGCAGACACCCGTCTACTCATTTGTGGAGAGCAAATGCGAGACGCTGGTGGAAGATGCGATCATGGACAAATTGGATAAAGAAACACAGAAATTTGCACAGCAGAGCGATGTGCCGCGAAAAGATCAGAACAAGATCATCAAATCACTGCCGATCCCGAAAGAATTGCAGACGCAGCTTCTTGATAATAACAACAGTTACACGTATGCAAATATGGCGGTTCAGACCTTTTCGGAATATATTTCCACCTATCTGGCGGATATGATCCTGAACATGCTGACCTATTTTATTTCTTTTAACCTGGTAAGTATCGCCCTGCACGCCGTTGCACGGGCACTGCGGATCATGACAAGGCTGCCGATCCTGCGTGGCGTCAACCGGATGTGCGGAGGAGCACTCGGATTTGTAAAAGGGATCTGCATCGTCTGGCTGTTCTTTCTGGTAGTGGCGATCTGCTCCAACACAGAGATCGGAAGCCAGCTGCTTTCGATGATAAAAGAAAGTCCGATTCTCACCTTTCTTTATGAGAGCAATGTTTTTTTGCGGTATATCCTCAAACTTTAAAATTCAAGAATGCCTCAGCAATCCGCCGGAGGCTATCTTAGTGGGAGTGCAATCCTTTGCTTCTCATCACTTGACGAAGATAAAAAAAGGTTGACAAAATACTGTAACTGTTATATGATGCAAACGTAACAAAAGTTAATACATTTGTAACAAATATAACAAAAATGCCAAAAAAGCGTGCAGTTATAGGAGTTCAGGAGGTTTTTTTACATGAAAGCAAGAATGAAAACGGTACTTTGCGGCAGTGCGACGGTATTTGCATTTACAGTATTATCTTCCACAGTTGTTTTTGCAGCACCGTCTACAGACAGTAATAATATAGAAGACAGCGTGTGGTCTTATCGTGCAGTGGCAGATGTAGATACACAGGTCAACATCCGTGCAAATGCATCCACCAAAAGTGAGATCGTCGGCTATCTTCCAAAGGGAGCATCTGCAGACCTGATCGAAAAGGGCGAGAAATGGTCACACATCATTTCAAACGGCGTGGAAGGATATATCAAGAATGATTATCTGGCATACGGAGAAGATGCAGAATATCTGGCAAATGTCTATGGTACACAGGGCGTCAAGGTCAACTGGGATGGTGTAAACCTGTTCTCTTCACCGGATGCAGCAGCAGACATTCTGGACAGTGCAGACAACGGAAGCGAGTACAGCCTGATTTCCGAGGATGGTGACTGGTATCAGGTACAGATGGATGACGTTACGGTTGCATACGTTCCGGCAGAGGATGCCGAAGAGACGATCATCACAGACCGTGCCGTTGCAATCTCAACTGCGGATGTCAACGTCAGTGATGCAGATGCCAATACAGACACAACGGACAGCGTGGCACAGGGCTATTACGATCCGAACGGCTGGGGCTGGAATGCAGCAGGCTATGGCACGGCAGATACAGACAGCACTTATAACGATGACAGCTATACTGAGGATACATATGCAGACAGCAGCTATGGCGATGACAGCTATAGTACAGATGATACTTATACCGACAACAGCTACAGTGCAGATGGTGCTTATGATGATACTTCTGCGGACAGCATTTATGCAGACAACAGCTACAATGCAGATAGTACTTATACCGGTGATGCTTATAATACAGGCGATTCTTATACAGACGATTCTTATACAGACGGTACTTATGCCGGTGAAACTTATGAGTCCGATAGTACATACGGCACAGACGGTTCTTATACCGACAACAGCTACAGCGAAGATACGACAGCAGATGCTTCCTATGATACCGCAGACGACACTTACGATTCTGCAGCGTCAACCGGAAGCGAAGAGACTGTTACCACAGCAGATTCCAGTGATCTGAACCTTCTGGCAGCGATCATCTACTGCGAGGCAGGCAACCAGAGCCGCGAAGGTAAAGTGGCAGTCGGTGCCGTTGTTCTCAACCGTGTGGCAAGTGCTTCCTTCCCGAACAGCATTTCCGAGGTTGTTTACCAGGCAGGACAGTTCACACCGGCGTACAGCGGAGCACTGGCAAGTGCACTGGCAAGCGGTGTACCGAGTGACTGCGTAGAAGCAGCTCAGGCAGCACTGAACGGAGAGAATCCGGTAGGAGGAGCACTGTACTTTAATACAGGATCCGGAACCGGAGTGAAGATCGGAGCACATCAGTTTTATTAGGAAGATGCGGAGATTTTCTGAATGTGCAAATGAACGAATTCCCCGAAGGGCACGTAAAAGTGTCTTCTTGGGGAATTTGTTCATTTTGCACATCGTTAGCCTCAGGAACAGTTTAGAATTAATTTACTTGACAGAAGAAAAAATGTACGGTAGCATAAGCAACAAAGCGGTTTTTTGAGTGAAATAGGAGTAGGTAAAATGGCTATTGATATGAAAAAAACAATTGCAGAAGCTGCCAGCAACCTTCTGTTTGAGAAAAAAGTAAAGAAACTGACGGTAAAGGATATTGTAGAAGAGTGCCACATCACAAGGCAGGCATTTTACTATCATTTTGAGGATATTCCGGATCTGATTCACTGGGTTTTATATCAGGAGACAGAAGTTGTCCTGGAAGAATGTATTGCCCAGCAGGATCTTGAGAAGGGGCTTCGCCATTTTTTTGAGATTGCGATTCAGCTTCAGCCTTATGCAATCCGCGGTATGCAGTCCAACTATGGTGACGAGATCGGACGTATGCTGGAGCAGGTTTTTTATGATCTGTTTGAGAAAGTGACGGAGATGCAGCACTGGTACGAGGGTTATTCAGACAAAGACCGGGAGTTTATCCTGCATTACCACTGTCAGGCGGTTATGGGACTGCTCCGCGAGTGGACGAAGCAGGACACCGAAAACATCAGTTATATAGTACATCAGATTTATCTTCTGTTAATGGGCAAAGCAGTCCTTGTTTCAGATGAGAATAACGATTTATAAAATATCCGCAGTGTAAAGTTCTTTTACACTGCGGATATTTTGTCTATATCAGCGAAGCAGATTTTTGCTAAAATGGTGTGAGAAAGAAAGGAAAGGGGTGTGCGTATGACACATGATATACTTTCTGTAAAGCTATATGAGCTGGATAAGGCGATCGGACAGATGCACAGCCGCATTGAGCAGGGCGAGATGGACTGTCCGGAACAGGTAGAAAAAGATATCCAGGAACTCCGCAGAGAATGCAGAGAAAACCGTGAAATGCTCCACAATAAAATGAAGTACAGCAAGGCGAAACTGGTAGGACGGATAGCAGAAGCTTACGACAAAGTCGACCAGGTGATCCAGATTGCACAGGAGCAGCTTGGGATTAGTTTTACGGAGGAAACGACAAAAGAACTCTCAGCTGAGAATAAGATACTGCTGGCAGAGTACTTTCTGGACTTTGCGATGCAGGCATCAAATTATGCACTGCTGATGTCACTGGAGGCAATCCATGCACAGAATGATCAGCCGACACAGAATCCGTAAACGGGATGTCAGGGGAATAAAATCTTTGCTCCCCGGTATCATAAATATTAAGGAAAGATAGGAGATGACAACAATGGTCAAGACTGGAAAATGGATAGCAAAACACCGTATCCTGATCGTACTGATCGGAATTTTGCTTCTCATTCCATCTGTTATTGGAACCATAAAAACAAGAATCAACTATGATATCTTAAGTTACCTTCCGGAATCTCTGGAAACGGTAAAAGGTCAGGATGTTATGGTGGATGAATTCGGCACAGGTGCATTCTCGATGGTCGTCGTCGAGGATATGCCGCTTAAAGATGTGCAGAAACTGAAAAACAAGTTCGAAGAGATCGAACATGTCAAAAAGGTACTCTGGTATGATGACATCGCTGATATCAGCGTTCCGACAAGCATGATGCCAAAAGATTTAAAGGATATCTTCTTTGCGGACGATTCTACAATGATGCTGGTACTTTTTGATAACACCACATCTTCGGACGAGGCGATGGAAGCTGTCACAAACATGCGTGCCATTGCAGATAAGCAGTGCTTTATCAGCGGTATGTCCGGTGTCGTAACCGATATCAAGAATCTGTGTCTGCAGGAACTGCCGATCTACGTGGCGATCGCAGCACTGTTTTCTTTCATCGTGCTGGAGATTACCGGAACATCCTTTGTGGTGCCGATCCTGTTCCTGCTCTGTATCGGAATCTCGATCCTGTATAACATGGGAACGAATCTTTTCCTGGGTGAGATTTCGTATCTGACACAGGCACTGGTAGCAATCCTTCAGCTTGGTGTTACGATGGACTACTCGATCTTCCTGCTGGACAGTTTCGAGGAGAATAAAAAACGATTCCCTGGCGACAAGAACAGAGCGATGGGTCATGCAATATCCAATACCTTCAAATCCATCGTATCCAGTTCCATCACAACGGTAGCCGGTTTCGCAGCCCTGTGTCTGATGACATTCGCACTTGGTAAAAACCTTGGTATCGTAATGGCAAAAGGTGTTATCATCGGTGTTATCTGCTGTGTAACCCTGCTTCCGGCGATCATCCTGATCTTTGATCCGCTGATCGAAAAGACAAAACATAAACCGCTGATCAAGAATACGAACAAACTGTCCGGTTTTATCATCAGGCATTATAAAATCTGGCTGGCCGTTTTCTGCATCGGACTGCTTCCGGCAGTATACGGAAACAACCACACCAAGATTTACTACAATATTGATAAATCGCTTCCGTCAACACTGGATTCAAATGTGGCAAACAAAAAACTGGAAGATACCTTCGACATGAGCACCATGCACATCATCATGATGGACAAAAACATTTCCAATGCAAACAAGACTACGCTGATGAAAGACATCGAAAAGGTGGACGGTGTGAAATGGGCATTTGGACTGAACAGCGTATTCGGTGCAAACGTGCCGGCTTCCATGATCCCGAAAGATGTCAAAGATATGCTGCAAAGTGATGAACAGGAACTGGTATTTGTCTGCTCAAAGTACAGCTCCGCAACAGACGAATCCAACAGTCAGATCGCAGCGATCAACGATCTTGTAAAGAAATACGATTCAAACGGTATGGTGATCGGTGAAGCTCCGCTGATGAAAGATCTGCAGGATGTAACGGACATCGACCTGGTAAATGTAAACGTTGCTTCCGTAGCAGCTATTTTTATCATCATTATGCTGGTATTCAAATCCATTTCCGTTCCGATCATTCTGGTTGCGGTTATTGAATTTGCCATCAACGTCAACATGGCAATCCCGTTTTTCCAGGGAATCGAACTTCCATTCGTTGCAAGTATCGTAGTCGGAACCATTCAGCTTGGTGCAACCGTAGACTATGCGATCCTTATGACGAGCCGTTACCAGAAGGAAAGAAGAAAAGGATTTGGCAAGAAAGAAGCCGTCATGAATGCACACAAAGCATGTGCACTGTCTATCATGACAAGTGGTTTCAGTTTCTTCGCAGCAACGTTCGGTGTGGCATGGTATTCCAAAGTTGATATGATCGGTGCAATCTGTACACTGTTATCAAGAGGTGCCCTGATCAGTATGGCATGCGTAATCTTCATCCTGCCGGCGATGTTCATTATCTTTGATAAGGTGATCTGCAAGACATCCATTGATTTCCTGGGTGAGAAAGCGAAGGCAAAGGCGGCAGCCAGAGCATAAAACAGAACATACAATCCTCCGGAGAGCAATTTCCGGGGGATTTTTTTGCCTTCCGATGCCGGTTTGTCCAGATTCCTGACCAGGAAGTTTATGAAAAAATGACGAAAACAGTGCTGTATGTAATGAAAATGTCATAATTATATCACAATTATAGAATAAGCTGATGAAAAATGCACCAGGCAGCAGACCGGGTGCTCAAAAGAAAGGAAAAGACGATGAAAAAAAGGGTGAGGAAAATAACAGCAATGATTCTGGCGGTATCCATGGTTTTGGGGGTAAGCGGATGCGGAAAAAGTCAGAAAAGTACGCAGGATAGTGGGGACACAGCAAAAGTAAAGATTGCTTATCAGTACGGACTGGCTTATGCACCGCTGACCATCATGCAGGAACAGGGACTGATCGAGAAAAACTACGATGGAGATATCGAGGTTGAGTGGGTCAGCTTAAATTCCGGATCGGCGATCAATGAAGGGATGGCATCCGGGGATATTGATGTGGCATGTATGGGAATTGCACCGTTTATTTCCGGCGTCACAGCAGGCATTCCTTACAAAATGTACGGAACGATTGCAGCACAGCCACATGAACTGCTTACAAACGATGATTCGATCCATTCGTTAAAAGATATCACAGATGATAAAAAGATTTCCGTTGTAAATATCGGAAGTATTCAGCATATTCTGCTGGCAATGCTCGCAAAGGAAGAACTTGGAGATGCCCATGCACTGGACAACAATCTGGTGGCAATGTCCCATCCGGACGGCATGACTGCCCTGATGTCCGGCAGTGTGGCATGTCAGCTTACAACAGCACCTTATATTTTCAAGGCAAAAGAACAGGATAATATCAAAGAAGCTGAGAGCCTGGATTCCGTATGGCCGGAAGGAAATGCCTTTATCGTTGGTCTGGTATCTGATGACCTGTATGAAAATCAGCCAGAAGTTTATCAGGCAGTTGTAGACGCAACGCAGGAAGCGATGGATTACATCAACAACAACCAGGAAGAAGCAGCAAATATTCTCTGCCAAAAAGAAGATGTCACGGCAGAAATGATGCTGAGCTGGATGCAGGATCCGGGATGTGTCTATGATATGAAGCTTCCGGGCGTCATGGATATGGCAAACTTTATGGCGGAGAATGATTTTGCAGACAAGGCACCGGAATCCTTTGAAGCAATCACAACAGAGTCGGCAAGATAAGATCTGTCGGAAAAGAAAGAATAAGGATGAGAACGATGAAAAATTTAAGAAATCAGATTGTTTTTATTGTTGCTGTTCTGGTGGTATGGCAGGTCGTCTATCAGATGGGTTCCTTTCCGGAACTGATGTTTCCGTCACTTGGAAAGATATTTCAGTCGCTGATCAAAGGATTTTCGCGGGACGGGCTGGGAGCGATGACGCTTTATTCCTTAAGCCTGATCGCAAAAGGGCTGCTGATCGGAATCGTACTGGCATTTATCCTCTCCGGACTGTCCATCGTCAGCAAGACGTTTTATTCCATTTACCATATGGTCGTTTCCCTGTGTGACCTGATACCTGGTGTGGCACTGCTGCCGCTGGCAATCCTGTGGATGGGGATCGGGGAAGGGACGATCATCCTGATCGTGGTACATTCGATCATCTGGCCAATGTCCAGAAGCATTATGGACGGATTTCGGGCGGTGCCGCAGATCTACATAGAATCCGGGGAAAATATGGGACTTGGAAAACTCGGACTTGTGACCGGCATCTATATTCCGGCATCGTTCTCCTATATTCTTTCCGGTATCCGCACCGGATGGGCGAGAGCGTGGAGAGGTCTGATCAGTGCGGAGATGATCTTCGGAACGACCAGTTCCGGAGCCGGTATCGGATGGTTTATTTTCATGAAGCGTACCAATGTGGATATCGCCGGTGTTTTTGCGGCACTTCTGGTGATCATTGTAATCGGAATTGTAGTAGAATACGGAGTTTTCCACAGCATAGAAAAAATGACACTTAAGAAATGGGGGATGAGCAGATGACACAGGAGCAGAAGGGGAAAACTCCCGTTTTGGATGTGCAGAACCTGACAAAAATCTATGACAATGGTGGAAAAGGGGACGGAAATGAAGTCCTCAAAAACGTAAACTTTACGATGAATGAGGGCGAATTTGTCTGCATCCTGGGACCGTCCGGATGTGGAAAGACTACGTTTCTTCGCTGCATCGGCGGTTTTGAAACCTTTGACGGAACGGTCAAAGTAAACGGAAAAGAGGTAAGCGAGCCGGGGACGGACCGCATCATGGTTTTTCAGGACTTTAATCAGCTGCTTCCGTGGAAAACAGTAGAAAAAAATGTGCAGTACCCTCTGAAAATACAGGGTTTAAAAGATAAAACAAAATTGCGGGAGATTTCCGATGCGGCACTTGAGAAAGTCGATTTGCTTTCTTCAAGAACGCTCTATCCGCATCAGCTTTCCGGCGGTATGAAACAGAGAGTGGCGATCGCCAAAGCACTGGCACTCAAGCCGCAGATCATTCTGATGGATGAGCCGTTCGCCAGTCTGGATGCCATGACGCGAAATCATCTGCAGGAAGAGCTGATGAAGCTGCACCAGAAAGAAAAAGTAACCGTTATCTTTATCACGCACAATATCCAGGAGGCAGTCTGCCTGGGAACAAGGATCCTGGTCATGGCAAAGCAGGGCGGTATCAAGATGGATGTGCCAAATACGATTCCGAAACCGGTCACACCGGCATCGGAAGGCTATGGACAGATGTGGGATATGTTTAACAAAGCACTGCATCAGGAAGGTTAATAAGGAAAAAATCATGTCGTACACATCATCAACATATCTGCTCTTTCTTGTGGCAGTATTCTGTATTTATTATATCATAAGACCCCGGCACCGTATGTATGTGCTGCTTGTCGCAAATGTGATCTTCTATCTGGCAGCAGGCTTTGACCAGTTTCTGGTGCTGCTTCTGGCAACCGCAGTATCTTACGTTGTGGCATGCAAGATGGGGAAATTGCATGAAAAACTTGAAAAACAGAAACAGGAAGAAGGCCTTGACCGCAAACAGATCAAGCGGATGAAGGCAAACAACAAAAAACAGCGAAAACGGATCCTGATCTGGGGGCTGGTGCTCAATATCGGGATTCTGGTCGTGTTCAAATACACGAACTTCTTACTGAAGACCGGTTATTCTATTCTCGATCTTTTCGGGATCGGACACGGAGATGACCTGTTTAAACTGATCATGCCGCTTGGCATTTCCTTTTTCACATTTCAGATTCTGTCCTATCTGATCGATGTTTACAAGGGGAAAGTAAAGGCACAGAAGAATTTTCTGAAATATCTGCTTTATATTTCTTTCTTCCCAAGTGTCGTTCAGGGACCGATCCCGCGTTATGCAGATCTTGGCACACAGCTGTACGAAGAGCATCGTTTTGAGTATGATAACCTCAGGGACGGAGCACTTCTGATCCTCTGGGGATTTGCAAAGAAGCTGATCCTTGCAGAACGTCTCGGTACGTTTGTAGATCAGATCTATGGAAATTATACGCAGTACACCGGTATGCTCTTTTTCTTTGTGGCGACGGCAGCTTTTTCCATCCAGATCTACGCTGATTTCTCGGGATGTATGGATATCGCGACCGGAACGGCAAGACTGTTTGGCATCCGTCTGGCACCGAACTTTTTGCGTCCGTATTTTTCAAAGACGATGCCGGAGTTCTGGAGACGCTGGCATGTGACACTTGGAAACTGGTTTAAAGACTATGTATTCTATCCGATCTCAATCTCCAAATTTTCACTGGATTTAAATAAAAAGGCGAGAAAACGTTTCGGCAATGAATTTGGAAGAATCGTCTCCTCGGCGATTCCAATCTTGGCGGTCTGGCTTCTGACCGGAATCTGGCACGGACCGGACTGGAAATATGTGACCTGGGGACTGTTTCACGGTATCCTGATCATGCTGAGCATGATCTTCACACCATACAACGAAAAACTGGTGCAGAAATTACATATCAAAACAGAATGTTTCAGTTTCCGTCTTTTCCAGATGGGAAGAACCTTCCTGCTTTGCTGTCTCGGACGAGTTTTCTTCCGGGCAGATGATTTCGCAAGTGCGATCGGCATCTTAAAGAGAGCCTGCACCGGCATCGGATGGTACCGCCTGGCAAACGGCAGAATCTACAATTATGGCTTAAACAAGGCGAACATGACCGTTGTGATCGTTGCAATGCTGGTACTTCTGACCGTCAGTATCCTGCAGGAAAAGATGGATGTCCTGGAAGCACTGAAAAAACAGAATCTGGTCTTTCGCTGGGTACTGATCTATGCACTTCTGCTTGCGGTTGTTATCTTTGGCATGTACGGCCCTGGGTATGATCCTTCCGCATTTATCTATGAAAAGTTTTAAGGGGAGGCGTGGCAGATGAAGATAAAAAAGCAGATCAAATACATTTTCGGAACCGCTGTATTTCTTGCAATCGCAGCTGTTCTGCTGACGCTGACCACCTATGTGATGCGTCCGACGGACAAAGATTTTTTCAGGGCGAGAGTAGCTGGATTTTATGCAGAAGACAGGGACAGTCTGGATGTGGTAGGCTTTGGGAGCAGTGCACTTTACCGTTATCTGAACAGTCCGCTGCTCTGGAAACAGCAGGGCATCACATCATACGGGATCGCCACGGCAGCACAGCCGGTCTATGTGATACCGTCACTGATCGATGAAGTGGAAAAAACACAGTCACCGCAGCTGTATATTATAGAAACCAGACGTTTTACAGATACAGACAATGAAGTGATCAAAGAAAATCGTCTTCGCCAGATCGCAGATAATATGAAAGTTTCCTGGAACCGTTTTAAGATGGTCACAGAACTGACCGAAGGATTTGAAGATCGGCTCAGCTATGGTTTTGACCTGATAAAATACCATGGAAACTGGGAAAATCTGACAGAAGAATCCTGGGAATATCTGTTTAATGCAAAAGAACATCCGCTGAAAGGATGGTCGGTCAACAGCCGTCATAAGATCCTAAGTTATCTGGATGTGAAAGACATTACCGGAGAAATACCGATCACAGAAAAATCCGAAAAAGAACTGCGGGAAATTATAGAAAAATGTAAAAAAGAAAATCTTCAGGTACTTTTTGTGGCAACACCATGGCAGGTGACAGAGGAAGAACATCAGAAAGACAACTACATCAAACGCATTGTGGAAGAAGCAGGCTTCCGGTTCCTGGACGGCAATTACTATGCAGAAGAAATGGGGCTGGAATATAACGTGGATTTTTACAATCCAAAGCATACCAATGCGATCGGTGCAGCGAAATTTACCACATACCTGGGCAATTATATCAGGGAACATTATGATATTAAGACCGACCACAGCGAAGAGGTGGCGGCAAGCTGGGATAAGGCGGCCGAAAAAGAAGAAAAAGAATATGAGAAGGCAGCCGAAAAGATACTGAAAAAGGCAGTAAAAGCAATCAAAGCAGCAAAGGCTGATCAGACAGAGCAGCAGTAGTACAGCCGAAGGTGCAAGAAAAGAAGTGTAGAATGTGCAGTGATTCTGAGAAGAATATGTCAGCTTTCGCTGATCAGAATCACGCACCAAGTCTCACGTGCGTTCGACTTGAATTATGAAGTTTAAAGCGAAAACAGAAAGATCAGATCAAAAGAAAGAAGGGGAGCATATGGTAAGATCCATCGTGGAAGCACTGGCAGAATATGCAAAAGTACAGCCGGACAAACTGTTTCTGGCAGATGGAAAAGTGGAACTGACTTATCTGGATGCCTGGAAATGTGTGTACGGTTATGCCGTGCATTTAAGAGAACTTGGCATCCGAAGAGGAGACCATGTCGTTGTGCGAAACTCACAGAATGCCCAGCTGGTGATCAGTCAGCTGGCGATCCAGCTTGTCGGAGCAGTCTTTGTGCCGATTGAAAAGAATGCGGCAGATGACCGCATCGCAGAGATCATCGGGGCAGTGGAGGCAAAATTATATCTGGCAGCGAAGCAGGGTGAGTTTTCCTGCAAATGGGAAACGATAAAAGATGTATTATCGTATAAAATGGACGATGCCGCAGAAATGCGAATATCCGAAAGCGATGATGAAAATGGAGACAGTTTTCGCTTTCCTGAGCCTGAAGAAACCGCAGAAGTTCTCTTTACAACCGGAACAACCGGAAAATCCAAGGGCATTGAGCTTACTTATGAGAGTGTGATCGCCGTTTCTGAAAATGTGATCGGTTCCGTCGAAATGAAAAAAGACAGTGTCGAACTGATCCCGGTACCCCTGAGCCATTCGCACGGACTTCGCCGTTATTATTCCAATATTTTAAATGGCGGCAGCGTGGTGATCATCGACGGAGTGATCTTTACAAAGAAATTTTTCGGAGCGATCGAAAAATATCATGTGACAGCGATAGACCTTGTACCGGCAGCACTGGCGGCACTGTTCAAGTTAAGCGGAGACAAACTTGGTGAATATGCAGACCAGCTCGATTATGTGCAGCTTGGTTCCGCACCGATCCCGAACCACGACAAGGAGCATCTGCGAGAGCTTCTTCCGAACACACGCCTCTATAATTTTTACGGAACAACAGAGTCCGGATGCTCCTGTATCCTGGATTTCAATGCAATGCCGGATAAGAAAAACTGCATCGGAAAACCGTCCTGCCATGCAGAATTTGTCTTTTTTGATGAGCAGGGCAATGCAATCGATGCGACCGAAGAGACACCGGGCTTTCTCGCCTGCCGCGGAACCATGAATATGAAGGGGTATTATCATGAACCGCAGCTCAATCAGGAAATCATGCGTGATGACTATATCTGCACCAAAGATCTTGCTTATGTGGGCGAGGACGGACTGATCTATATGCTGGGCAGAAAAGATGATGTCATCATAACCGGCGGCAACAAAGTCGCTCCGGATGAGATTGAAGAGATCGCCGGGGGATTTGAAGGAATAGCCGACTGTGCCTGCATTCCGGTGCCACATCCGCTCCTTGGGGCAGAGCCAAAGCTCTTTGTGGAGATGGAAAACGGTGCCGCATTTGATGAGCAAGGCATTTATGAGTATCTACAGGGCAAACTGGAGGCATATAAAGTGCCAAAACTCATTGAGAAGATCGACAAGATCCCGAGAACCTATAACGGAAAATTGCAGCGTAAAAAACTGATCGAAGCCGAGAAAGAAAAGACAGAGTAAAAACCGGACTGTTATATTAAAAAAATAATACAAAATCAAAGGAGACAAAAACCATGAACGAATTATTAGACATCTTAAAAGAAGCAATGCCGAAAGTAGACTGGGAAAACGGAGAAGACCTCGTAGATGACGGCGTGATCGATTCCATGGACGTTGTAACGATCATCTCAGAGATCACCGATGCGTATGATATCGAGATCCCGTCCGAAGAAATGGAACCGGAAAACTTCAATTCCGCAAAGGCAATCTATGAAATGATCCAGAGACTGGAAGAGGAATAAAATTTATTGTTCTTATCTTCTATCCAAGTACTTTTTTCAAAAGCCACTTTTTGACCGGACGATAAGGCTGATATCGCACCGGAAGATCGATCCATGTTTTTTTATCGACGATGCTCTTGGTATGGGAGAAGGTTTCAAACCCGTCTTTTCCGTGGTAGCTTCCCATGCCGCTTTCGCCGCAGCCGCCAAATCCCATGTACGGGGTGGCGAGGTGGATGATGGTATCGTTGACACAGCCGCCGCCAAACTGACATTTTGCGGTCACTTTCTCTATATTTTCTTTCTTTTTACTGAAAAGATAGAGGGCGAGCGGACATTCCATGGAATTGATCCTGGCGATTGCTTCATCCAGTGTGCGGTAAGTGATGACTGGCAGGAGCGGTCCGAAGATCTCTTCCTGCATGATAGCATCTTCAAAGGTCACGTGGTCAAGAAGGGTCGGAGCGATCTGGAGAGTATCCGGATTGACATTTCCGCCAAAGATTACTTTTTCAGGATTGAGCAGTCTTCGGATGCGTTCAAAATGTTTTTGGTTTATGATCTTTCCGTAGGAAGGATTTTTCAGAGGCTCACTGCCGAACTGTTTCGTGATCTGACGTTTCAGTTCGCAGATCAGAGCCTCTTTTCTTTTTTCATCACAGTAAACATAATCCGGGGCAACGCAGGTCTGCCCGCAGTTTAAAAATTTCCCGAATACGATGCGTCTGGCGGCGAGTGCAAGATCGGCACTTTCATCGACCAGACACGGACTTTTGCCACCAAGTTCCAGTGTTACAGGAGTCAGGTGCGAAGAAGCCTGCCGCATCACTTCCCTTCCGACCGTTTTGCTTCCGGTGAAAAAGATATAGTCAAAATGTTGCTGAAGCAGGGCGGTATTTTCAGAGCGTCCTCCGGTGATCACCGTCAGGTATTTTGCCGGAAAATAGCGATGGATCAGTTTTGCAAGCAGATCGCTGCAGGCAGGAGAGTAGGCACTTGGCTTTAAGATCACCGTATTTCCGGCTGCAATGGCATCAATAAGCGGATCAAGAGTCAGCAGGATCGGATAATTCCAGGGACTTACGATCAGCGTGACACCGTAAGGAGAAGGTTTCCGGTAGCTTCTGGAGCAGAACTGTGCCAGCGGTGTTCTGACATCCTGCTCTTTTGCAAATGAGCGGATATGGCGGAGCATATAGTGGATCTCATCCAGAACAAGACCCGTCTCGCACATATAACTTTCAAAAGAACTCTTTTTCAGATCGAGCAGAAGAGCTGACTCGATCTCTTTTTCGTGGCGGCGGATCATATGCTGCAGCCGTTTCAGTGCGGCGATGCGAAAAGAGACATCCAGTGTCGTTCCGGTGTGAAAAAACGCACGCTGGCGGTCGATGATTTTTTTCATTTCTGTGTTTTCCATAATGAATCCCTTCTATATGATAATAACAGTCAAATATTAGCAGTCAGAGGATGCCTGCGAATTGCTTTGTTACAGAGTAACTTTCGCTGCCCCTGGCATCAAGTACTCTGACCATAGCATGTTTTTTAATTCTGTGCAAGCCTGTACTTGACAAATGGAAAAGAATAATATATAGTAAACATATCAAATTACTAGGAATATAAAACGAAACAAAAAGCGAAAATAAGAAACAGGTCAAAAAGAAATAAACAAACGAAAAAAAGCAAAGCAGAAAAGCAAAACAGAAAGAAGGATATGGATATGAGATAGATTTTATGCTTTGGTGATTCAAACACGTACGGATTGATCCCGGGAACAGCGAACCGTTACAGCTGGGGAACGCGATGGACGAGCATTTTAGATGAGAAATTGCAGTTTTACGGCTATCGGGTTGCCGAGGAAGGACTGTGCGGCAGAACGACTATGTTTGCAGATGCTTACCGTCCCGGAAGAAGTGGGATCGATATGCTGCCGGCCATCCTGGAGACGCACCGCCCGCTGGAACTGGTGGTTCTTATGCTCGGGACAAACGACTGCAAAGCGGCTTATGAGACGACACCGGAGAAGATCGGCGTGGGCATTGAGCGTCTTCTGGATCAGATCCGGAGAGAAAGAGAGGATCTTCCGGTGCTTTTGATCTCACCGATCCATCTTGGAGCAGAGGTGGAGAAATACGACCGGGAATTTGACCGCCGTTCCGTAGAAGTGTCAAAAGGTCTGAAAAAAGTCTATGAACAGATTGCAAAAAGAAGAGGGATTGCATTTCTGGCGGCATCGGATGTGGCACTGCCGGGGGAAAAGGATCAGGAGCATATGACAAGAGAAGGACATGCAGCACTAGCAGAGGCAGTTTTTGAAATAAGGCTACCGCAATCCCACTGGCTTTAGACGGTGGGTTAAGGTAGC